>JAFGFW010000015.1 GCA_016930875.1 Deltaproteobacteria bacterium
ATCTGGAATATGGCTATTTTAGTTCATGGTCATAGCTCGACTTCTGGATGCCGGATCAAGTCCGGCATGACAGAATCCAGAATTTGGCGTCAACGGTAAGTGTCGTTGTAGGGCTAAGTGCAGCCTTTTTCCCGTTTGCCACCTATAATTCTTGGTACACTTTGTGCATAGATTCGTGGCTGTGGGATATGCAGCTAGTTCTCCCAACTATCCTCCCACGTTCAGGGCGGACATGACTTACCATGCTCCGCCCTGTTCTTTGTTCGTAATCCAGGCAATAGAATATTTCCCTCTTCCTATCACCTGATCAGGGAGAAACCTAAGCCGGAATCTACAAACGCCTAACATTAAGCAAGGCTGGCGATTTGGGAACGACGGGATTGAGGGTTAAATCCACGGAGGCGGACCTCAATTCCTAGGTTTGCCATCCCTTGATTTGGTCTGTGCAATTCCTGTGACTCTAGTGCGACTTCGGCATTTTAGGCACTTTAAATTTTAGGCATTTCAACCTACTTATGAAAGACCGTCAGGTCCTTGACACAAGACTATTTTAGATATCCCCTCATCCAGGAGATCACAATGACGCCTAAGGCAACGACAAGACAACAAGACTGATACATCCGTGCTGCAGGCTTTTTTGCCAAAAAGGCGTAAAGCCCCCCCAGAATAATACCCGCCATAAACCCGAACAAATGAGCCGAAAGATCAGCATGTTTCCCCGAACCAAGAATGCCAAGCAGCGCCAGGCCGCCAGCCAAGGGAAGCCATGCCTTGATTTTCCGGCCGGGTATCCTGAACTTCTTGAAAAACTGCTGTGCAGCCAGGATTCCCACTGACCCGAAAACAGCAGTAGACGCCCCCACCGAAAGATGCCCGGACCCGTACAAGAGGGCGTTTACCAAATTGCCGATTATGCCTGTCGCAAGGATCATGAGCCAGCCGACACCCCATCCCGTGATGGTGCAGACTGCAGTGCCAAACAAGGCGATGCCGAGCATGTTTCCTGCCAGGTGCAAGGCGTTTGCGTGAAGCATGAGTGAAGTCACGCTCCGATACAGTTCTCCGTGCATGATATGAGAGGCTGATGACCCGAAGGCCCTGATAAGAGACTTACTGTCATTTGCCGCTGTGACACCTATATGACAACCCAGCAAGATGACCGATGCCCACAGACCGGTGAGTGTCTTGCCGTATTCATAACAGACGGGTTCATCGGTTGGGCGGAACTCCTGGTTTTCCTCAAGGTATTGTTCAATTGTGGCGAGGGCCCTGTTGTAATCCCTTTCTTCTACCAACACATCCCATCCACCCTCCCCTTTTCTCACACGGTGCGGGATGCCGGATGACAACAGGACCAATCCGTACGAATTCGCCTGATCGGCTGAGAGGTTTTTGAATAGTTCGAGCATTTGAAGGCGCGATCTGGTGCTTTTGTTTTATAGGGTATGCCCTAGCCTAATATGAACAAATAACACGCTTTCTTCTATTATGCCAACCTATGATCCTGACCCTGCCAAGCGGGGGAAAAAGCGAGATTATCACTTTCAACAAGTTGTAGAAATGCCGAGATACTAAATTATTCGGTTGATTTTTTTTCTGTCAAAATATAGGAATAGAATTCCTCTTATGGATCGAAACCAGGCAATCCCTGAGGAAAAAACAAAAGATTGGAGATGAGTGTCCATGGGTGAATCTGTCAAAACGTTAAGAAGCATTGCATTGGTTGGTCATGGAGGCGGGGGAAAGACTTCCGTTGCAGAAGCTCTTCTGTTCACAGCAGGCGTGACCAATCGTTTGGGTCGAGTGGATGACGGAAACAGTGTGATGGATTTTGAGCCAGAGGAAGTGCGACGCAAGGTCAGCATCTCCTCGGCCTTTCATCACTGTGTCTGGAACAAACACAAGGTGAATATTATCGACACACCTGGCGATGCCAATTTTTTTGCGGACACCAGATCCTGCATGCAAGGGGCCGATGGAGCCATAGTCGTGATAGAAGCCATCGACGGGGTTAAAGTCCAGACTGAGCAGGCCTGGGACGTTGCCGACGAGCTCTCAATACCCAGATTGGTCTTTATCAACAAGATGGACCGGGAACGGGCCGATTTTTTCAAGACCTTCAATGAGGTTGCCCAGATCTTCAACCCAAAACCAGTGCTTGTGCAGATTCCTATTGGCGCTGAAGAAAATTTTCGGGGCGTCGTCGATCTGATTAGCCAGAAAGCCTATGTCTACGGCGCTGATGGGAAAACAAGCGCGAGTGAGATTCCCGCGGAATTGCAAGACCAGGTGGCCTCGGAGCGGGAGGCCCTGGTGGAAAACATAGCTGAAACCGATGATGCCCTGTTGGAGAAATATCTGGACGGACAAACCATTACTGAAGATGAACTTCTTAAGGGACTTCGCGCGGGCGCGCTGGCCCGAACCTTTGTCCCGGTCCTGTGCGGTTCAGCCACAAAGCAAATCGGCATCGATCTCTTGTTGGATTGCGTCAATGTTTGTTTGCCATCACCCCTGGAGCATAAAGGGATAACCGGCACGGATCCCGTTACAGGAGAAACAAGAAAACCTAAGCCTGACCCGGCAGAACCCTTTTCGGCTCTGGTTTTTAAGACAATTGCAGACCCTTATGCCGGCAGATTGAGTATTTTCAGGATCTATTCCGGCACACTCAACCCGGACAGTTCTTTTTATAATCCATCCAAAGAGACCAAGGAGCGGTTCGGACAACTCCTCCGGATCGCAGGCAAAGAACAGAAGCCTATGGCCACAGCCGGCCCGGGCGATATCGTGGCCATTGCCAAACTCAAAGAAACCACCACCGGCGATACGTTGTGTGATGTAGCCAACAAGATACTCTTTCAAAGCCTTGAACCCTTCCCGACGCTCATTTCTTATGCCATAGCGCCCAAATCCAAAGGGGATGAGGACAAGATATTCACGTCTCTTTCCAGACTCCTGGAGGAAGACCCGACCCTGAAGCTCGACCGAGATGCCGAAACCAAACAGATCATCATCTCGGGAATGGGGCAAATACACATTGAGACCATGGCTGAAAAACTGAAACGCAAGTTTGGGGTTGAGGTAGTTCTGAATACTCCGAAAATACCGTACAAGGAGACCATCAAGCAGGCGGTCAAGGGTGTCGTTTACCGTCACAAAAAGCAGTCGGGCGGCCGAGGACAGTTTGCGGAAGTCCATTTCGATATTTCTCCTCAGGAAGAGGGCAAAGGCTTTGAATTTGAACAAGCTCTTGTGGGTATGAACGTGCCACGCAATTTCGTGCCTGCAGTGGAAAAGGGGATTCTCGAGGCCATGCCGTCCGGCGTTCTGGCAGGTTATCCGGTAGTGGATGTGAAAGTCCGCTTCTACGACGGGAAATCCCACGAGGTGGACTCCTCAGAGATGGCCTTCAAGATCGCCGCGTCCATGTGTTTCAAGAAAGGTTTGCAAGAGGCCAAACCAACCATGCTTGAGCCCATCATGAACTTGACCGTAAGTGTTAGCGAAGATTACATGGGCGATGTGATTGGAGATTTGAACAGCAGGCGAGGCAAGGTACTGGGTATGGAGGCCAAAGGCAAGAAGCAGTTGATCCAAGCCCAGGTACCCATGGCCGAGATATTGAGATACGCCCCTGATCTTACATCCATGACTGGCGGCAGAGGTTCATTTACGTCGGAATTCGACCATTATGAGGAGGTGCCGGCCAACATTATCCAGAAGATAATAGAACAGGAGAAAAAAGAATAGTTCGTCAGTTACGGACTGCACCGTTTGCATGGGCTATATCCGGCCCAGAAAGCGTCGTATTTTCTCTTTAAGATAACTCGATTTTTTCCTGATGTAGACTTTGCGAAGCTGCATGTTGTCAGGTGAAAACGCCGTGACTGGCGATTGCCAATGTAAGGGCCCCTTTGGTCACGAAAGTCTTTCCAAAGCCCTACCCTTTTTGCCATGGCCTCTCGCTGAACACGGAGCAAGAGTTCGTCATACTTTGTGTTTGGCCTGCGAAACAGGCAGTAGGCGTAACCTCTCTTGACTAACTCAGCGTTAATAAACCTCCCATCCTCAAGAAATACATAAGCCAGCAGGCGCCCGTACTGATCGAGTTTTTCCCGGTCGAGCTCCAGCCGAACCCTCTTCCGGTACACCAATTGTCGGTTAAAGGTCCTGGCTTCAGGTCCGAACCTTTCTGCCGGCGTGCCTTTGTGGGCCACCTCCGGGGCATTGATCCCTATGTAGCGGACATGCGTACCATTGGAAAGAACCACCGTATCCCCATCGTCCACCCACCGCACCCGGTCCCACTGCAGGGCCGGCGCGTCTTTGCAAAGCCCAAAAAGTATCACCAAAAAAATTGCAAAAATCCTGAACTTTACTCTCACTTCAATGGTCATTTCCTTAGTAGGCACCGCCTACCCTCCGTCCCATAGAATTTACTTTAGCCATTTTAGTCCCGCCAAAGGCGGGATCACAAGGCACTTTCATCGTCGACCACTGACCCCACTTGACCCTCGGATACAAACCATTTATATATCCTATGTGTAAAACGCAATCAAGGCATGCCGGGAGAAACTGGATATTCTATATAGCGAAAGCGCAATTGGGTAGGTAGTCAGCAAATGGGGCTGTGCGGGCCGTAGAGGGGGTCTGGCGGGACTC
>JAFGFW010000016.1 GCA_016930875.1 Deltaproteobacteria bacterium
GAGTCCCGCCAGACCCCCTCTACGGCCCGCACAGCCCCATTTGCTGACTACCTACCCAATTGCGCTTTCGCTATATAGAATATCCAGCCATTATATACTGCTTTTACTTCTCAATATGATGTCCCAGCCGGCAGTTTTTAATCTTTTGGAGAATAACGTCTCTTCTGAAAGGCTTCTTTATGTAATCGTCACAGCCTGCCTGTATGGAGGTAATCACCGTGTCTTTGTCTGAATAGCCAGACACCATGATTATTTTGGCCTTTTTGTCGTCGGGAATATTCTTTTTCCTCTCCATATCCCGGATTGTGTAAAGTACTTCAGTCCCTTCCATATCGGGCATAGATATATCTAGCATTATCAAATCAAAAGGGGCCCAGTTCTCCCACGCTCTTCTGAAAGCCTCCACAGCGGCCTCACCTGTCTCCACCGATTCACATTTACCCACGCTCTCCATAATCGTGCTGAGCTTCTTTCGTACAACATAATCATCATCGACAACAAGGATCTTCATTCATTCCTCCTTATTCAGAGGCAAATAGATGATTCAGGATGAAACTAAAGATACGATATGATGAGATCAATGGCTTCATCTCCACGCAGCGGTTCGACGATTACTTCGTTGAACCCCCTCACCATCCAATTCCGGCATATACTGATCAAGGACGACGAGGTAAAAAGGATATACCTTCTAACTTGCATAGGCAGTCTGATCGGTCTTAACAAATCCAGCCTGCTAACCAGGATCGTTCGTCAGGATCATGGCTGAGAACAGCTTGCCACATATGTTCTCAGGCGATCAAACTCAGTTAGTACCTTGTCCAATGCAGATGGGATTGTCTTCAAGTCATTTGACTTGCATAGGCTTTCGATTTGCTCAGCTATACTGGCAAGCGGCTTGGCCTCCAGGGTGGCGGCTCCACCTTTAATAGCATGGGCGTTGCGCCGCAGGACCTCAATGTCTTGCTCGCTCAGGGCCTCCCGCATGTCTTGAATCTGCGTTTCTACCTTTTCGATGAACTGAGCCACAACTTCGTTAAGAATGTCCATATCTCCAAATTCTTCCGAAGCCACGTCATAGTCAATAGGCATAACGTCCTTGGGAGAGGTATTGTCATTTTCATCCGGAAAGGAATTACCAGATCTATCTGGCGTCTGACATGTCAGAGCAATCCATCGATCCACAACAGCAAGGAGTGAATTCCGTCTGATTGGCTTTGTCAGCACGTCATCCATATTCGCTTTTTTACAAGCGTTTCGTGTCGCTAAGTCGGCGTTGGCTGTTAGAGCCAGTATTGGTACGTTTGCACACAACGCACTGCGGGATCGGATGTGGCGGGTTGCCTCATATCCATCCATATTCGGCATTTGAATGTCCATCAGGATAAGATTATATTTGTGGGCTTCACAGGCACTCACAGCTTTTTCTCCGTCCTCCACAATCGTGACGGTATAGCCGGCCTTTTCAAGGTGCTGACGTGCGACGCGTTGGTTGACGGGGTAATCTTCGGCCACAAGGATGTGTCCGGAGCGATGCCGATTCTGCTCCAGAGGCAGACTGCCTCTGTGGGCCGCCTGGGTTTCATTTTCCGGTTCAGGCGTACATTCGCTCATTTCCAGGGGCACGGCGAACCAAAAGGTGCTGCCCTTGCCCGGTTGGCTTTCGAGGCCCATTTGTCCGCCCATGAGGGTCACAAGTTGCTTTGCAATGGTGATTCCCAAGCCCGTACCGCCGTATTTCCGAGTGGTGCTTTCATCGGCCTGCACAAAGCTATCGAAAACAGAGGGTTGCTTGTCCAGGGGAATGCCGATCCCCGTATCAATGACTGAGAATCGGATGGTGGACACATTACCTTCGGTCTCAACCGGTTCGACCTTCACGGTGACAGAACCTTCGTGAGTGAATTTAATAGCATTGCAAGCCAGGTTCGACAGGATCTGGCGCAGCCGGAGAGAATCGCCCATGACATATCGGTATACATTATCCTCCATCAAGGTTCTGAATTGTAAGCCTTTTTTCCCCGCCTGCACATGGACGCTGCTCACTACAGTCTCCAAAAGATGCTTCAAGTCAATCGGGCGACATTCAAGTTTGAGCTTTCCGGCTTCTATCTTGGCATGGTCTAGGATCTCGTTGATAAGACCCAACAAATGCTGAGATTCCTCCAAGATGATGCGGCCATGCTCATGACATCTCTCAAGCGAATCAGATCTGATAACAATCTCAGAGAAACCGATAATACCGTTTAGGGGCGTGCGTATCTCGTGGCTCATTTTGGCAAGAAACTGACTCTTAGCCTGATTGGCAGCTTCGGCTTCATCTTTTGCCTCTTTCAATGCTCTCTCAGCTTCCCTGCGTTCAGCGATTTCGCGTTTAAGATCTTTGTTAGCCTTCGTCAATTCCTCCGTACGGTCGGCCACCAAATCCTCCAAATGGTCCCGATGCTTTTCAATCTCCTTCTCCGCTCGTTTGCGTTCGCTTATGTCCAGGAAGGTTTCAATCAGGTGCTTGCGTCCATCTAGGACAATTGAGGACACTGTCTTCAGAATCGGCAGTGTTTTTCCGTTTACCTGGAGTAATACCTGCTCCGACTTGTCAATTTCCTGTCCCAAGTCAGTAATGGGGCACTTTTGTTTTTCGGCCGGACAGACAAACCCATGGCATACTCGACCGATAATTTCTTCTTTTGGGAGACCAATCATCTCGCTTG
Organism: Deltaproteobacteria bacterium; assembly: GCA_016930875.1. NCBI lineage: Bacteria > Pseudomonadati > Myxococcota > Myxococcia > Deltaproteobacteria bacterium. The sequence continues at coordinate 2,709 of JAFGFW010000016.1, forward strand.
CGGCTGGATTCACATCGACCATCACGTGATCTTTTGCGTCTACAATCATGACTCCGGTCTGTATGGAACCCAGTATGGTTCGCAATCGCTGCTCGCTTTCCAGCAATGCGTCCTCCACCTTCTGGCGCTCTTCGATCTCTTGCTGCAGGAGAATATTGTTTTCAAAAATTGAATAGGCATCACCGGCCGAATCGACACTCTTTTCTACTCGCGTCATGAGAACCTGGTTGATCTTGTCCTTTTTGGCAAGCTCAACTTCCAGCGCTTTCACCTCATTCCTTAGCGCCTTAATTTCGTCATTATGAACGGCCTTTTTTATCATGGTGTTCCCCCAATGGCGACTCCTGTGAGGGTCTGGTTAACATGAATGGCGTTAAACTGCTCTCCGTATGTGCTAAAGCCCAAGATTTTCTCCTTCTTCAACGCATCTCGGACGTCACTTAACAAATCCTTTTCCTGGACTTCCAGTCGCCTGAGGATACAGTCACATCCAATCACAAGCTCTGGATTCGGTATTACATCCCTTATTGCCGACAATTGCTTCTGAAGGTTTTCTATAAGGTCAATGCCTTTAGCAAGCGTGAGAACAAGGCCGTTGTCAATGGCGCAGTAAAACGAGAGGCTTTCATCGTCGTTAACTTTTTGAATGGAACGCACATAGTGGTTGCCCCCAATTTGCAGTATCAGCGGATAGCTGGAAAACACCGTCGGATTCAAATCGTCGGTCTTCAATCCCAGGATGTTAGCATACGCCAGGGCGGCCGGTTCACCGTCAATCTCAATAACTCGTCGGTTCTGAGGATCGGCTTCAGTGATAACAAGCTTTGTTTCCGTTGGTACAAAATGTTGGGTTTTGAATGTGATAAAAGGCAATGTGGTCTCAAAAAGTGTAAAAACAGCGGCATCGGAGTGAAAACGGCCATTGTGATATACATGCGTTTTTTGGAAATTCAAATCATCTCCTGCCGAACCCCCAACAATAGGAACGCCTCGAAACCATCTGTGCAGATGCGTTATAGTTATCTCCTCAAGCATAGACATACCATCCACCAGTAAGAGACCAAACATATGTTTACTGTTGAATGCCGATGAGAAAACAAGTTCTTCCTGCGCAGATGAGGCTAATGCCTCGAAGTCCTCACCAGACAACCTGCCAAGAGGACTTAGCAAATGGGAATGCATTCTTAGCGCTCCTGTGTCAGTGTCACCTCCCAGGGAGGCCCCTACCAGGGTACCCTCGTGATAGCCCGCCGAAGTGACTTCGCCCGCTGTGGTGCAACCTATGATAGGGCAGGGAAACGTCTCCTTTAGGTATTCACCGAGATGGTCCAGATCGAATTTTGATGAACAGAAAAAGACCACTCCATCCATATGTTGTTGACAGATCTGTTCGCAAAGCTCCTTTACTGCCTGTCTTGCGGCGGTGGCGAATGACGAGCCAATTTTGGATCTCAGGACCGGTTGCGTCGACATATTGGCACTCCTTCCTCTAAGTTAAACAAAATTTGACAAAACGATTCGCACCAAATTTTAGCATATAACATGCCAACATGGGCAGTTGTCAAATAAATGAGTTATTTCTGCAGGTTAAAATAAGGCGAGGGGTGTCAAAAGTTCAGCGCATTTCCGAAAATGTTTAAACATGCTCGTGATATGTCAAAGTACTGACGGTCAGCCTAGGCAAGCTTGCTTCCCCAAAAGGACCCTCCGCTACGATTTCTGAAGAAGGTTTGGCGATCTCAAACGGCACAGCAAACTAACGACGGGAGGCTTCTAGTTTATTGTTCTTGCCAAACAATTCAAGTTTTACAGGTTGATTTTATTGTAAATTTACAAAAAACCACTCTATTTGAAAACCAGAACAAAAATCAAGGTGCAACATATAAATGTGTACGTCTCATGTACCCTATCCTTTTGTTATAACTGGATTTTATTAGCTCTTTTGGGGACGTAGCTCTTTTGGGCCCTTTACATTTGTACATTTTGAATCCGAAAGTGAAAATGTAAAGGGCATCCCTAAAAACTCGCCATCGAAATCTTTGTCATCAAAGAAACCGGCTTGTGCAGAAATTACGACAAAGGGGACCAATAAAAAAGCCACTACAACAGCAAACAGGCCTTTCATGTCAAAGCCTCCTTGTCTAAAATCTCGGTTTTGAGTGTAACAATGGCAGCGAACAACCAGATAACAGCAAGAAAGCAGAAATCTCACGAAAAGTCAATGGGTTGGCTCTTAATGCCCTGAAAAACATGTAAGTCGGGTGTAGGGAACGCAGCGTGACAATGACTGGCAGGAATCAGGGATCAGCCCCAAAAACCACCAGGCGTCTGGAAATCTGCCAATCGGCGGTAAGTAGATCGTCATTGCGAGGAGAAAAAATAGCAGAACAAAACCGTTTCATGCTTATAGGAAGCTGAATAGATAAAATCATAGACGTGCCGTAGGCTTAGCATATGAATGCCACTTCATAAACTGTAAAACTAAAGGGCGTCCCTCAAATCCAGTTTGCGATGGTTTCGGACTACTATACCTGTGGTACGATGTCCCTGGGGAACAAGGAAAGCGTCACGAAGAGGAAGTTGCAGAGTTTGCCAAGGCGACAAGCGAAGACGGAATCAAGTTCCATTCGCTCACCTATCAGGAGCTGATTACCACATTGGCAAAGCAATTTCGGTCAGAACATCATGAGTATATTCGGTATCTCACTGAGAGATACCTTTAGGAAACGTGGCTGACAGCAATGGAGAATTCTGAACCACGCCTTGCACTTGACGGCTATTCCGCTGGGGCTCTATAGCCAGGAGTGATACTGCCGCTCGACTATAAATGCCTGCCATCGAGCCAACCTCTTGAAAGTCTTCGTTTTATGTGATATCCGAATCATATCTCTGCCGGAATCTTCAAATCTCCGATCATTTATTATGGCAAGATTGATGATCTAGCCTTCCCAAGTTGACCCTCAAGATGTTGTGTGGTTCCCTCTCGTCAGCTGTTTTCGGCACAGAGCTGCCCCCATACACTCCTTCTTTCTGGCGGAACACATTCCTAATCTAGTGGCTGTGACCGGTACTTGGGGCTGCATGGAATCCCTTTTCTGCATAACGTACATCTACCCATGAAATACATGTTTTTTTCTCACAAAATACAGTCTTCACCTTATTGTCAGGACGGATTGCCCAAAGCTAATGTAAACCTTGCTTTTAATGGCTGGGATTGTTTCGCAGTAATCTGAACAAAAAGGAGGACAAAAAATGAGACAGCAATCTGGGAAGGTCAGGTGGGTGGTTATAGGAGCGCTTTGTGCGTTTGTGAGCACAATAGGGGCGGTCTACGCCGCGGAGATGGTACAGAGCAGCTATAGCCCCGTGGTCATCAAAGAACCCTTTGCCAAGACCATGGCTCGCATGAAGGCTGCCAAACCGGAAGTCATGGAACGTCAGATGGATTTGCTTAATAAACGATACGACTTGAGCAACAGACCCGCCAAGGGCGTGACGATGTCTGGAGGAAAGGCAGTCCAGGAAGGGGTTCGGGCCAAACTGCCTAAGGGTATGACCTGGGAAAAGCTGGGGAACATGGCTCCCGAAGAGATTCGAAAAGAGGACCTATGGCCCATAGGGTTCCTACCTCTGCCCCATCCAAACCATATGGAAGGAGGCATGGTCTTTCCCAAGTTCCATATTGACGAGATCAAGAAACAAGAAGGGCGTGACCTCACACGATTTGATCTGGATTACGACTTGCCGGATCATTTTCTGCCGGAGTTTCCTCCGCCCATCTACCTGACTACCCGTCCTGACCTCGGAGACGTATCTCAGGGTAAAGTCGTCACCATTATGAATTATTATGAATTGTTCAATGGAATCCTCAATCCCAAGCAGCTGGAGGGTTTGAGGTTGCTCGTGACCCCTTTTCCACAACAGCAGTTCAATCAGACCGAAGACCGCCGTTCTGAACTCCCCAGCAGAGGCGTCACATGCTTCGACTGCCACTTAAACGGGCATACGAATGCTGCGACCCATCTGGTTGGCGACATCCGCCCTCAAGAATTCAGGCACGGTCTAGATACGCCGCCCCTAAGAGGAGTGAACATCCAGCGCTTGTTTGGTTCCCAACGGGCCTTGAAGTCTGTGGAAGACTTCACGGAATTTGAGCAACGGGCGGCTTACTTTGATGGTGATCCGGTGATCGCGACAAAGAAAGGGGTGAACGTATTGGAACGAGCGAGCCAGGTCCATTTCATGGCTGAGTTTCAAGCGCTGCTGGATTTCCCTCCAGCACCGAAGCTGAACATATATGGAAAGCTTGACGAAAAGAAAGCTACCGAGTCTGAAATGAGAGGCCAGGAGCTATTTTTTGGCAAAACTAAGTGTTCAGCATGTCATCCTGCTCCCTATTATACCGATAATCTCATGCACAACCTGAAAACGGAACGCTTTTTCAAGCCACGCATGGTGAACGGGCGGATGGCTGCGGTTGATGGGCCTATTAAGACTTTCCCCATCCGAGGGATCAAGGATTCTCCTCCCTACCTCCACGACCGTCGGTTGTTGACTTTGGAGGACACCGTGGAGTTCTTCAACCTAGTGCAGGAACTCAAGCTGACAGACCAAGAAAAGCGGGACCTAGTAAATTTCATGAGAGCCCTCTAGTTGTTTTCCGTTGGTCTCTTAAACAAAAGGCGGGGCCTTTGAAGGGCTCTGCCTTAAGGAACATCATCAATGGTTGACAAGGCCAAAGCCTGTATTAACATGTCCATGAAACAAAGGCCTTACATTATAGGTTAAGGCCTCTATCCTCAGTTGGTTTTTATTGAGAAACAGCTGACGAACAGTACCTTCAAAACATTTAACTTAAGGAGGCAAGGATGAAAAAGGTAGGAATGATGGTCTTGATTCTGTTGGGTGCGGTGACGCTTCTGGGACACAACTATGCTTTGGCGAAAGAACCCCATGGTGATATGCGGGGAAAAGCACGTTTTGATAAAATGGATACAAACAAAGACGGCAAGATCAGCCAAGACGAACACATGACAAAGTGCGAAAAAGGTTTCAAGGCCATGGACACCAACAACGATGGATTTCTAACCAGAGATGAATGCGGGAAAGGTTGGGACAAACACAAGGAGAAAATGAAAGAAAAAAAGCAGAAGGGGCATTCTTACAGGAATACCAGTGTTCCACCCTCTGAGACCACGCCCGCTGAAGAGTAACAATTCAGTTCTACTTGGGGCATCTTTTCAAGAAGCGAGGGCAGGTCTTTATGGCCTGGCACAATTTCAGGGACGCCCTTTAGTTTTACAGTTTCGGGCGCACTGGGGGACGTATATGTTTTTATGCTATTCAGCTTTCTGCCGGGAGATCTTCCAACCTTTTATTGCCCTAATGATGACATGATGGAACGTCACAGGCGTTTCTTGGCAAAGGCAGGACCGGAGGGGGACAAGTTGACGGGCTAACGGCGTTTCTTGCTCAGCTCTGTGAGCCCCAATTTGTTCCCGGAAATCAGGGCTTCCTTCTTGGCGTGAGTCCATTTCTTGATTTGGCGTTCACGGGCGCATGCCGTTTCTGCACTGGGGTGTTCCTCAAAATAGACGAGGCTGACAGGTCTGCGTAGTGCTGTATAGATGGCGGCTCTTCCCTTGTTGTGTGCATGAAGGCGTTCTTGGAGATTTTGCGTGCTTCCAACGTAGTATGAACGGTCGGCACACGACAAGATGTAAGTATAAAACCTTGGCATTTAATTGGGGCAGGCCCTTCGACGCGCTCACTCCGTTCGCTTGCTCAGGACACCATTCGACTCGCACCGTAACAGCCATGCCATTCCTTAAAATGGCCTGCCATGAGCGAGCCTTATGCGAAGCAAAAGGTGAGTCGAATGGTGGAGGCGGCGGGAGTTGAACCCGCGTCCGACAATATTCCACACAGGCATCTACATACATAGCCTGAATTTTGAGTTTCGTCTCTCAAGGCTCCTTCAGGCAGGATTCTTGATTGACTATCTTGTTAAGAGTTTCGCCTGGTGCGTAACAAGCAACCGCAAAAGGCTATCCTGCTAGTCGACGCCCTGACCCGGATTCGCAGGAAAACCCGGCAGGACGCTAGCCGGTATTAAGCGGCTAGAGCGTAATTATAATCGTCTGCGATTATTTTAGTTTCCGCCGTTTTTGCGAGCTGGCAGAAGCTCGGTATGCAACCCATGTTTCTATATCCCCGTCGAAGCCGTTTCGCCCCCTTCATAAAATCGCTTGGGAAAAAACTACTGACACAATAAAGGCCGGCAAACGATTATGGTATTATTATAAACGCTCCAGCTGTCTTGTCAACCCTTTCCAGCCTCACGCTTTTCACGTTGCAATTCCCGTGCTTCCTCTCGCTTTCGAATTGCCTGCCGCTTGTCGTATTTCCTCTTCCCTTTAGCCAAGGCCAAGACAACTTTTGCCTTGCCCCTCTTGAAATACACCTGCAGAGGAATAAGCGCTTGGCCTTTCTCCTCCACCTTGCCGGTAAGGCGTTTGATCTCCCCCTTGTGTAACAAGAGCTTTCGAGTGCGCAAGGGATCGTGATTCCCGTGGGCCGCATAGGGGTATGCGCTTATGTGCATATTGTGAAGAAACACCTCGGCGCCCTGAATTCTGGCATAGCTATCCTTGAGGTTTGCGTTCCCGAGTCTCAATGATTTGACCTCAGTGCCAAGCAAAACCATGCCTGCCTCGTATTTGTCTAGAATGAGATAATCGTGCCGGGCCTTGCGGTTCTGGCAGACAATCTTGTTGATAACCACCTCCGTGAGTGGTCAGTGATCGACAGTATCATTATAGGAAAAGGTGGCCGTCTCAATAGACGGTCCAAAGGTTTCCTGAATAAGCTTCAGGACATCTGCGGAAGTCGCCTGCTCCAGCATCCTTTGCACGAGGTGCTTTGACTCCTCAAAGGAAAGCCTACGGACGACATTCTTGATTGCAGGGATGGAGATGGGGTTCATGCTGACAGCATCCAGTCCCAGGCCGAGGAGCACAGGGACATTGATAGGATCTCCCGCCATCTCACCGCATAACGTGACCTGAATCCCCGTCGCCTTGGCAACTTCCACGACTCGATGTATCATCCTCAGCACAGCAGGGTGGAGTGGCTGATAAAGGCCGGCAACATGCTTGTTGACCCGATCGATGGCTAGAGAATACTGGATGAGATCATTGGTGCCGATGCTAAAAAAGTCGACCTCTCTGGCAAGCATATCGGCCATTACAACGGCTGAAGGGACTTCGATCATGGCGCCAATCTGAATGTCATCTCTAAAAGGAATCCCCTCCCTGTCCAGAGACTCTGCCGCCTCATTCAGCATCTGCTTTGCCTGAACAATCTCCTCAACCTGGGATATCATAGGGAACATAATCCGGATATTGCCGAAATATGCGGCCCTGAGTATGGCACGGAGCTGGGTCTTGAAAATTTCAGGCGACTGGAGGCAAAACCGAATGGCTCGAAGACCCAAGGCCGGGTTCATTTCTTCTCCCGCCCACGAAATGCTGTCGGCAAACTTGTCTCCGCCTATGTCCAGGGTCCGGATAGTAACTTGTCTGGTCCCCATAATCTCGGCCAGGTCCCTGTAATTGTCAAAAAGGTCCTGCTCTGAGGGAAGGCTTGGCCTATTCAGGTAAAGAAACTCGGTCCGGTACAGGCCGATATCGTCTCCCCCGTGGTCGATGGCTGACACAACTTCTTCTATCAGCGTGATGTTAGCGCTGACCGTCAAATGATGCCCGTCTGTTGTCTCTGCCGGCAGGTAACTGCTGCGGGTGACTCTGGCCAGGAAATCCTCAAACAGGTCTTTGCGTTCATGATAACGGGTAAGCGTTTCTTCGCTTGGATCAATAATGACGACGCCTGCGCTTCCATCCACAATGATGAGGTCACGTGTCTTAATGAGTTGGGTTGCGTTTCCCAGGCCGAGTACTGCGGGGATCTCAAGGGATCGGGCAACAATGCCGGTGTGCGATGTTTGGCCGCCAAGGTCTGTCATGAAGGCCTTGACCTTTTCCAACTGTATTTGGGTTGTCTCAGCCGGAGAAAGGTCGTGGGCCACGATAATGACCCTTTTGTCTATGTCAGAAATCTTAGAAGGCCCTGTCCCAAGGAGGTTTTCCAGGATAAGCTTGTAGACATGGGCGATATCTGAAACCCTGTCTCGAAAATAGGGATCTCCCATCTGGTTGAAAACCGACTTGACCTTTCCCACAGCGATCTTCAAGGCCCATTCGGCATTAACACTTGTCTGTTTGATCTGTTCAATCGTCCCGTCATAGATCATCCTGTCTTTAAGAAGCATCATATGGCTGTCAAGGATATAGTTGTGATCCCGATACTCATCCGGGACTTCCCCAATGATTCTATGAAGGTATTCCTGGGCTTTTGTTACGGCGTCTTTGAAACGATTTATTTCAGATTGGATTTCTTCGGGCTCGACGAAACGCTTTTCTATGACGTCAGTATTTTCCTGCTCGAAAAGAAAGGCCTTGCCAATGGCAATCCCGGGCGATGCGCCAATACCCTGGACTACCAGATTTTTTGATGTAGAATCAGCCACTGCTATAGCTCTCCAAAACCGGCTTCAATCAATCGGGCAATCCGGTTCAATATCTCACGATCATCCGGGTCGGTTATTCTCACGGTCACCTCAGTACCACATGGGCAATACAGACCTATGATATCAAGTATGCTGGTGGCATCCGCTTCCTGGCCATCCTTTATGACAAACACGCCGGCGTGAGCCTGCTCGGCCAAACGGGCAACCTTGGCGGCAGCACGGGCATGTAAACCCAACTCGTTGGGAATGGTCAGATCTTGACTCAGTTTCAAGTTATAAAATCGCTCCGCGATTTTATGTAACGCCCGCCTTTGGCGGGCTCAAAAAAAATCCATCTGGAATCAAGTATGACAATTGCATAATAAATCTGAAGTTTAATACACGTAGTCAAAATGTCAAAGGCAAAAAATTAAAGGTCCGTAATTACTTTTAATTTTAGGCACTTTAGCTCACTTTAAGCACTTTTCCTCTCTCCCCCATGTCCTTCGAGGTAAAGCCTGGCCTGATGCATGAAGGCCTCAATCCGGGTAATCATATTGGTCCCCCTCTGTCCGTCATAAACGGCGTGCAAAACCGGGATGTTCTGGTAGGCTCTCAGGGCGTTCTTAAAGATCGGCACTGTGATATTGCCAAGCATACAGTTAAGCACAAAAAGGTTGCAGATACCGGAGATCCCTGAAGCAGCAAAGCGTCTGACGCGTGTCGTTAGTGTAGCTAGCACCGGATCGATATCATAGTAGATGAAGGGTCTGGTTTCACGAAGAATGGTTTTGGCGTCAAGAGTTCCAAAGGGACGCAGTTCGCTGGGCAGGCATGCTTGTGCCTGTCTGACCCAGGACATAACCCACTGGTTGCGTAAAAAATAGTAGAAAGCTGAACCCACCTTTCCTTCTCTCAAGCGACCTCTGTGGTAATAATGCTCGGAAAAGAGGGTGTAAAAGTTTGAGACTGCAAGACCATGGATCATCACTTCAGCGCCCAGTTTCTCAAGGGTCTGTACAAGGTCCTGGTTGGCCCAGCTATTTAAGACCGTGTAGAATTCCCCGACAATGCCAATGGTTGGACGCTTCTCGGATCGGTCAACCGGCACGGTCCCAAGGGCCTTCACTGCTCGTTTCAAGGCCGAAAGGACCTCCCAACTCCATACGGAAGGCCTGCCGTTTGGGTGGGCTACGGCCTCGGCAATAGCCTGAATGCCGTCGGCATAAAAACGATCGGTCTCTCCCGGATTTTTCTCATAAGGCCGCACGTGAAGTCGAACCCTTTCAAGCACTTCAGCAGCTAACCAGCCTTGCCACAAAAGTTTGGTAAATCTCAGGCCGAAAAGTCCTGAAAACTCGTCAAAGCGCGTAGAAGTAAGGGGGGCAATGACGGGAATTTGAGGCAACCCCATGCGTCTGAAAAGATCGGCATGTCCGATCCCGTATTGAGAAAACCTGCAGGCCCCATCGTAGTTTTGCATCAAGACGGCGGCACGTTCAGGATCGAAGTCCGGCCTGCGGGTCAGCTTCACAAACTCCCCGCAAGTGACAATGAAGGGATGACACTCCCTGCCGGAGGTAACCTGTCTTCCCAGGTGCTCGCTCTCATCGTCGGGTTCAGGAAGTACTTGCGCATCAAGGCCGATGGCCTGAAAGGCAGCCTTAACCACTGCACAAAAAGCAGTTGATACATAGGGAAAATAGAGGGTCCGATTCTCCAGACGCTTTAAGATATATCTCTCAGGATTCCAAGCGTCGATGCTCCGTTGCCTGGCCTTAATCACCAGGTTGAGGCGGCCGGACACGGGCTCCCTTGTCCCTTGCGCACTATCCAGGGTGTCCAGAAATGCTTCGATGCGGGTCACCATGCCTGCATCGCCCGTGTGGTCGTCCACCTCTAGTACAAGGCAGGGTTTATTAGGAATTTCCGCCTCCATATATTTCATGAGGAAGGAATCCGGCCCGCACGCGAAGTTAGTCAGCAGCACCGGGAAGAAACGATTGTCGTTTCGCATCCAAATGAGTGCCCTCAAAAGATCGCGGGTGTTTTTCCAGACCACATTCTCGTACTGATCGGCAAGGGCGATTTCTTCAATGGGTAGCATATCAAAGGGAATTACAAGGTGTCCTGCCTGCCTCAATTTCCTGGAAAGATGAAGATTAAGGCCTGGATCGAAGATATTGTGGGTCTTGCCCAACAACACAAGGCACCGGTCCGTTGGTCCCATGGAGGCCAGAATCTCCTTGCCACGGTTCTTGCGCCATTTTTCAAAGTCCCTCTGTGATTGCCAGGCCTCCCCTATGGCCTTTCCGGTTTTCTCAGCACTATGGCCCAAAGACTTACCCAGATCCAATAGCACACGATCAACCTCCCGCCTTGAACGACTCCACCGCATGATTGGCGCCAGCAGTTTAACGCTTGAGCCCATGGCTGCTTTCACCATATAGGGCAAGGACTGAACATACGGGCAATTATAGCTCCGGGATTTCTGATTGCCGGCGTCTCGGTGATCGATCTCGCAAGGGAGTATAATCCGGCCCACCCCTTTTGATATGAGATCGACAATGTGACCGTAGACTGCCTTCACGGGAAAACAGGTCTCCGAGGGAACATGAGGGAGACCTCTTTCGATTAAGCTCTTGTTCGTGCCTTCTGAAAGAACCAGAGGATGGCCAAGTCTACTGAAAAAAGTGCTCCAAAAGGGAGAGTAATCGAAGAAGCTCAAGGCCCTGGGAATGCCGATACGCTCTCCGGCCCCTTCTGAAACGTCTCTTTTCTCGTCAAAGCCCTTCATGAGCTGACTTCGCCGCTCCCTGAAAAGATCAGGCACGTGGGCATAGGCATGACGATCAGAGGACTTATCGTATCGTCCGCACAGGCTGCCATAGTAAGAGCGGAGCGTGCCATCTATAAAGATTTGATGAATACTGCACAGATTAGGACATTTTTGGCATTCAAAGGTCTTCACCTCATAGGGACGATCCTTGAGATGGAATCCTGCAAATCGGCTGGACCCGCGCTCGCGGCCGACGGCTGCCAATGCTGCGCCCTGGGCGCCAGTGACATTATGGTGCTCCGGGCTGACTAGGGGCTTCCCCAGGATATTCTCAAAGGCAGCCGCAACGCTCTGATTCGCGGCCACCCCTCCCTGAAACAAAATACGGTTCCCCACCTTTTTGGCGCCGACCACCTTTTCCAGATAGTTGTATGCGATGGCATATGAAAGTCCTGCGGTCAAATCGCTTAGGTTCTCGCCCGTTTGTTGGTGATGAATCAGATCAGATTCCATAAATACCGTGCACCGAGCGCCAAGATCGGCCGGCCTACCGGAGGAAAAGGCAAGATCACTGAAGGTCTTGCGGATCGGCACCTTAAGGCGAGCAGCCTGTTCTTCCAGAAAAGAGCCTGTTCCGGCCGCGCAGACTTTGTTCATCTCAAAATCCACTACTTGCCCATTATTACATCTTATGTATTTGGAGTCCTGGCCGCCAATCTCTATAATGGTATCCACTTCAGGGTCGAAGTGCATGGCCGCCCGTGCCTGAGCCGAGATTTCATTGATCACCACATCTGCCCCGACAAAATCTCCAATGAAGTATCGCCCGCTTCCCGTCACACCCACTCCACAAACGCGCACATTATCGCCCACCTTGCGGGCCATCTCTTCAAGGCCTGCTCGAACCGTGTCAACCGGTTCCCCCTGGGTATACCAGTACTGTTTGGCAAGCAGTCGTCCCTGTCTGTCAATGAGCACGATATTTGTGCTGACGGCCCCGACATCAATACCCAGAAATAGATCAACAGAATCCCTTGGTTTTATCCCGTAGTATGTATCCGTTGTTTCCTTGCAGTCCTTTCGAGAGACCAGAGGTTTCAGGTGGGCTGCACGACTGCGATGTCCGTCCGTCTTAAGGGCGCTCCTGATGCTTTCAACAAGGCGATTCGTGGATTGGGGTAAACCCGTGGTCCGGCCACGGGCCATAAGGGCTGAGCCGAAGGCGCCCATCACAAGAAAATGCTCCGGGATTATGAGGCTCCCTGCGCCATGTCCCAAAAACGCCTCAAAGGCCCTCACCACACCTGGATTGGCAGCCACGCCACCCTGGAAAAGAACCGGTTTTTGAAATGGTTTCCCTTTACCCAGGTTGGTAATGAAATTAAGGGCAAGGGCATTGCAAAGGCCTGCAACGATATCAGATTTCGGCGTGCCTTCCTGCAGGAGGTGGACCATATCACTTTTGGCAAAAACGCTGCATCTGCCGGAAATTCTGGCTGGATGGTCGGCCCGAAGGGCCAGAGTCCCGATGTCTTCAACAGTCATGCCCAGACGGTGTGCCTGCAGGTCAAGAAAGGAGCCTGTGCCTGCTGCGCAAACCTCATTAAGTACATGGTCCGCAATCACGGGTTCACCGGTTTTCGCGTCTCGATTCACAAAGATGAGTTTAGAATCCTGACCGCCGATTTCGATGATGGTGCGAACATCCGGATAGAGATAACAGGCAGCCCTGGCTTGAGTGACGATTTCATTAATATCCGGCACGGAAAGGATATTGCCCACCAGTTTCCGGCCGCTTCCTGTGGCGACAATGCCTTCAAAACCGTCGAATTCAACACCTAGTTCCTCCAGGGACCCGAGTAGAATGGGCAACGGCCGTCCTTCAGTACGCCTGTAGATGGCCGTCTTGATCTGTGCTTCGGCGTCAATGATGACTATGTTCAAACTCACGGAACCGAGATCGATTCCCATGAACAACTTGGTACTCGTCATATTCGTCCATCAATGATGGCGATTGAAAAGATGTTTTCGGATCAAAAAAATAGGCCCAAGGTGCAAGGCTAAGGGCTCAAGGACATATCCTTGGGCTTTCAGGCCTAACGCCTTATGCCGTCGTAGTGTAGGCACTTTGCAGCTAATTATCTATCATGCCTCTCTTTTTTTAACAAGGCTGAAAGGCATTTGACAACACGGGGCTCAATTGGTAGTCTTTTTTCACAAAGTAGAGAGGTGGTCTGCCCCCTAATCCTTTAAACGAGGTTCTTGACATGATGGCTGACGAAGTTCTCATTTTCGGAAAAGATACTTGACCTTTCACCACTGCAGCCCGGGAGGCCGCTGCTCGTGAAGGCAAGAACGTGAAGTACCTGAACGTGGCAAACGATTCAAAGCACTTGGAAGCGATGTTTGAGCACTCTGGCGGAAAACGCAAAGTCCCGGTGGTTGTGGAAGGGGGAACAGTAACGATCGGCTTTGAGGGAAAGACCTGAGCTGTTTAGCTGTTTGGCCATCCCGTGAGGATGCAAAATGCAGTGACGAGCAGAGCCAAAAAAAGTCACGTTCGGGAAATGTCTCCAGGTCTAATCCTGGCCTCCGGGGACTTCCGTCTTGGGCACCGAGAGGTCGTTCTTGCCCTCAAGGGGCCTGACATTTCCGTTCAACTTGCCGCCGGCTTCCAGGCTTAAGCTCTTACAAATGATATTTCCACCAAAATTACCCGTCTGCAAGATTCTCAGGCTCTCATAGGCTGTGAGATCACCTTCGAAGTCACCAGCGATAATCATCTCGCGAACTTTCGCATGGGCAACAACCCGGCTTCCCTCAACAGTAATCACTGCGTTTCCAATAAGAGTTCCTTCCAATACGCCGGCTATGACCAGCTTTCCCTCCGCGTTTAAGGTCCCTTCTACTTTGAGACCTTTGTCGATGATAGAAAGGCCTCCGGACTTATCCGCCATGACGCACCCCTCTTTCCAAATCGAGCAGGATTGAGCCGATGACCATGCTCTCTTTTTGAACTACAATCTTGCATCTGTTACGATCAGTTGCGACTTCTCCTGAATCAATCTTTGAGGGAAAAGCCGAGCCATCAGAAAAAAGACGAACCTTTCTATGAATCCCCTTCAAAAAGGCTTGAACGCCGGCATTTGCAGCAATATTGGTCTTGATGTCGAGGATGTTGATGGTGTCTTGTGGATAAATGGGAAGCGTGTCTCCCGCAAAGAGACACTGCTTGACACCCTGGTTTATCTGGAGAATGACGTAGTCAAGCTTCGGTTCTGTTACCTCCACGAACAGTCGCCCCAACACGGCCTCGTGGTGAGTTACTACAACCTGATATTTTCCCCCTTTGCCATCGAGTGAATACCACTTCCAGAGATCCCGATCAGTGTGGATGACGCAGCCCCGATCCTCCCCTGTATTGTTCTGCCTGTCTCCCACATATCCCTTAAAATTCACTGTGATCTCGGAAGGATATGCCAAGTTGGTAGTGACATCCACCAACTCGAGTCTGTCTCCTTTTACCAATGCCACACTGGCATGATTCATAAAAAGGTGCTCTTCACTGTTGATCCTTGTCTTAAAAAACATAACTTCAGGCAGCGCAGAAACCGTATAGGCCGGCCTCTGACCTGGATCAAGAACGATGTTGATCATACCGCACGGGTGATGATCTTTCCGGACTATGACCTGAGTTCGACGTTCAATTCGAATCGGCTTTCCTATGTCATTGAATGTTCCATGATCCAGAACGTCTGCGGTTAAGCCGCGTTTGTAGTTCGCCTCGACGTTAGAGATGCTTACGACGTCACCTTGCCTTACGCGCAGCGTATGCCCGTTTGGAATGGCAAAGGGTATGTTGCTGTTTACTGCCATGACGATGTATCGCATGACCGGAGGATCCAGATAGATGCCCGGAGTTTCCGGCACAACGCCTAGAAGCTCCATAAAGGCGTTGATGGCAAGATTGTGGTGGCGCACTTTCGTCTCCAGAGACAGAGACTTGCTGCTCTCAATGCCAAACGCAGGGATACCGCACTGAAACAGGGCATAGTATGTTGCAGATTTTCGCTGCTCAGCGTGAAGGGTGTCGGGATCTTGTGTACGATGGTTGTTGAAACGGAACAGATGGCCCGGCTCCTTTATGTGGGCGTTCATTTTCTCTATGACACGCTCTGCCATGTCGCCCAAATGCAGGATTTCCCCGGTTTCGGGCACAGTGTAGATATTGCAGTCGGCAATAATCGATTGCCCATAACGTTTGGGGTTCCTCATGGGGCCTTCCCAACGATCGGAGTAAAAACCCGAACCATCATGGAGATTCAGGAGGCAGTCGCTTTCTGAAATGAGCTGTTTCAGGATAGAGACAATTTTCGTCTCATAGTTCTCTTTGGAACTCTGGGCAAACTTCCGGTTCATGTCTTCATTGATCTTGCGGCGGTTTAGGACAATGGAATAAAAATTTGCCCTTGGCACGACGATCAGATTCCCTTTGGCCAGCGCCATATCCGCATAGAGGTCGGCAGACAGGAATCCTCCGGGTTCGTTTCCTTGAATACCGCCTATAAGAAGCAGGGCCTTGCCAGGCTCCTTGCCGTATATCCTGTAAACATGAAGTTCGTGATCACTGCCCTGAAAAAAAACCTCATGGGTTCGTTTGGCCCAACCCATGGTAGGCATCAAACAAAGTGCAGCGAAAAGCAACAGCAAAATTGCCGCCCATTTCTTTTTCGAACCCGCAAATGCAAGGACTCTAATCATAAAGCACAGGCCTTCCCTTTGTCATTTTCGCAGTATTTCGGGCACCGGATAAACCTTCTCTAACAGCAGATCCCCCGTTTCTGTAAACACGTAAATAGTGGCGGTCTCGAATCGTTCAACATACTGTATCTGAGGGACTGTGCCGCGAACGTACTTGAACCGTGCAATGGAAAAATACTGCCCTCTTTTAAAGATAGTCGGCATACCATCCTTTAAAGGTGTCCACGGCGAACCTCTGGCAGGTTCTTGAGACCCCTCTTCGGGTTTGAAAATCACAAACGTGTATCCCTTGACCTTTCTGCCTGGGGGCCCAACGTTTTTTAGGCTGAACCGGAATTTCACCGAATGTGCCGCAATGTCTTGCCAGATTTCGACATTTTCGACCAAAAGCTCTTCCGGGGAGACCGGTTCGGCAGCTTCGTCACCCTCGGCAGGAGGCTCCTCTGTCGACTCGGCAGGAGAAGTCTCCTCCGCGTCTTCTGCTTCCTCGGAGGGGATATCCTTTGCATCCACACTGGCAAAGATAGCGGCTTTTCCCGATTCAGGCACAACCGGCAACGGCTTTTTCTCGGCCACGGGCTTGTCTTGAGCCTTGGCTGGTTCTGTCTTCTTCGCCAGCCGGACCTTCTTTTCCGGCCTAACCTTTGTTTGCGTCTCTGCCTTTTTCTCCGGCTCTGCCTTTTTCTCCGGCTCTGCCTTCTTGGTCTCCAGAAACGCCAAGCGAATCTGAGCCTCATCCCTGGCCTTGTTGGATGCAACCAGTTCTGCCTTCACGTCAGTCAGACCTTGCACCAGGGATTGGTGCCCAGAGAGCATTTTGTAATAGGAAACCATGGCAACAACCGCACAGACACAGAGGGCGGCAAAGCCTACGGTAAGACACACTATCAATGCTTTTGACACACGAAACGAGACAATCTTGCCGAGTTCTCCAACTAGAAGGAGAGTCCAGGACATAGCCCCTTTTGGTTCGCGGCGTGGGCTCGCTACTCTCGAATCTTGTGCCATGCTTCCCGATAAATCTTCCATAATCCCCCAACACGTTTCAGGCGAAGGCGTTTCATGCCCACAGACTGGTTTCCACTTGAACGGTATCGCTGCACAAATGTTGCAGTACTCTGGTTTGACTTCTGGCGGATATCCAAGTCTTCTATTAAAACGCGGATTGAATCATAGCGTTTGTTAAGTCTCTCCTTATAGCGAATCCAGGCCGCCAGGTCCATCCTTCGAGCGTAAAAATCGTCTGCATAGCACGCCCTATATCTTGCAATATCTTTTGAACTCCACGCTTCCGCCCATTCGGCGATAACTTCGGCAACAGCCTTGTAGTCTTTCTGCAAGCGGTCCAGCCGAGCCAGCGAGGCAGCCATCAGGTGGTTCGCTTCAGGTTTGGTGGCGCTCGGCTGGTACACCTCCTCAACGATCTTCCAGGTGTTCTCATCCTGTTCAAGAAAGAGCTTCTTCGTGCCAACAGTCATTGCGTGACGACCGAGGTGCAGGACCTGATCAAACAGAACCACGACACATGGGTTTCCCATAGTGATAGTCACGTTTCTAAGACCCATAGCAAAGGCAATTCGCGCCTTTTGCCATGGTGTGCGAATAGCATCCCAAGCCTCCCATAACCTGTCAATGCCTGCCGAAGGCTCGCTATAAGAGTCGCAATACTTGACCTTGTCTCCAGTGGTAAATGCGCTTTTCCAACCTTCCAAGAGTTCGGTGACACCCTTTCGGTTTGCGGCGTGGCTTTCCGGCGACACCATGTGAAGCCTTTGTTCTATGATGACCGGCGTGCGATTCAAGCGGACGTACGGCGCCAGCGTATCAATGTGACCGTTCTCCACCACCACGCAGCCGTTTGAATCACGGGGTTTGAGGGACTTGTTGGTTCCGTGGAGCCAGATATTGTTGCCGGCTCGTCCATGTCTCCGATCCAAAAGATTCGGATAATCCATAACAAAGGCCTTGTTGCCGTAAATCGGGCTCAACTCCCTCTTTTTAAAGGCCTTTGTGATAAAGTAAATCCCTTCGGGCGTCTTTCTGTCGCCGGATTTCTCCTTTTTCCCTGGAACTTCACCTGTTGAACAGGGAAACCTGTGCTTCAGGGTGAAGCCATCCTGGCATTCATAAACGCTAAGTGTCTGGGAATGTTTCTCAACGACAATCGCATGGGCCGGGCCATCATCCCAATCCAGGCTGATGAGACTCTCCGGAACGAAATCAACACCTGATTGCCGGCCAGGGGAGACGGTGCTGGCATGGGCAACCGTGAACAGAAAAAAAAGGGCCAGGCTCTGCAAGAGCAACGCCTTAATGACGCTGGAAGACTTTGAAGCAGATTTCATCTGAGAAAACATTGCCAAAGAGAAAATAGCTAAATGGTAACCGTTCAGCCCCCATTGCTTTTTTTGTCATGTCGACCGAAGGGAGAAATCTTTTGGCTTGGAATTTCGTATTTTCCGATCAAGATTTCTCACATTCGTTCGAAATGACAACAGGAGCTGAGCTGTTAGGGTAAACGAACCAATCGGCGGCCAGACGTCTAAATAGCATATCAACGCACGGCCCCATGCCTTCATTCACACAATGCAAGACCCGTGCCCTCGCACTGCATACTAATCCCACTTCCTTGTGTCATGAATCTTCTTATGGCCTTCTGGAATTGTTCCCTTTTGGACAAACTTGACCTTACCGCGCACACGCATGCTCTCAGGGATTGCGGCTTCCATGCGACCGATAAGCTCCTCAACAGGCTCAA
>JAFGFW010000017.1 GCA_016930875.1 Deltaproteobacteria bacterium
CCAAAAGTCGTCATTCCCCGGCTTGACCGGGGAATCCAGAAAAAGAACTGGATGCCGGATCAAGTCCGGCATGACAGTAATTGTAAAGGCATCGTTGAGACACTACACTAGTTATCGATGCGACGACTGGTCATTTAATCTCAAAGGAGATTTCCCAGATCATTTTTTGGTGCGTATTGAAAGATAAAAATACCAATTCTGGCTCCACTTTGGCATCAAACAGGCTTAAGGGCTTTAACACGCAGGACTCAAGGGGGTCTTCGCTATTGGACCAGGCTGCAACGTATCTTGACTGTGACCTAAAATCGTTAGAAGAAATACGAAATCCTTACATAGCCCTCATCTCCAGGTGCATCAAAAAAATCCGTTGTGCCAGACCGTATCCCGCCGAATTCCGAACTCCGCTTACCGTACGACAGGTTGATCCCCCAGGTAATGAGAAGGTTCTCCTTCCAATCGTAGGTTGCTTTCACCTGAACAAACAGGCTCTCATCGTTGAGATTACAGATCATGCTGGGAAACAGATGAAACAAGGGGGTCAGTTCCATCTCCAAACCCGTGGCAAGATAATCCCGGCCAACATTGAATAATTCACCGCGGGAAATGCGCTTCTGCAAATCCGTATTCGGCTTCGCATAGTTCTTGTGAGCCTCTCCCACACCGCTTCGGAAGTATTCAACATAACCGTAAACATTGCGACCAAACCACGTCCAGGAATAGTCAAGGTTTGTCGCAAGGGATATGGCGCGGCCCCCGCCATCAGGTTCTGTTATGCTGATATCAAAACGCCATACGGCCCCTTGCCAGTCTTTGGCCAAGCCAACCCCCAGCAAAGCCTCGTCATAGTGGCATGCAACGAGAAGGTCATAGTCCATGCCGGCTTTCATGCCATGGTATTTTAGACTATAGGAACTCTGATCGCTCTTAACGTCATTGGAGACGGGGTCACGTCTGGGCAGGACAATCGCTTGCAGGTCATCGCCGTTTTCAAACAACCATTGGCCATAGAGCATGTCGTCTCCTGTCTTGTAGTCCTTGTCCACAGCCGTGGGAGAGAAGGGATTAAGGACGTCTAGGGGGTTAAAGGCAAGCCCGTTGCCCCAGCTCACGGCCTGGCGACCGGCACGAAGGACTACAGTTTCACCGGAATAGCCAATAGAGAGGCGGTCGAGGCGCTGAACTGCGGCAAGCCGACTCCTGTCAGTGATTTGATCGGTCAGATCAACAAGTCGCCTGTCATCAGAAGGCAGCCCTGTACGGGCCGTAGCAGACAACAGGCCGGCAGAGGTCAATGCCTGCCTGGTTTCCAGAGAATCACCCGTGAGGGCCAGCAATTCATAGTGGATTGTTGCATCCCATCGGTCCCAGCTTTTCTGGGCCTTAAGACGAAAGTCGACTTCGTGGTCCGTGGGGGTATCGTCTCCATATACGGCATACAGGTCTTCGCTCTCGTACAGCGCCTGGGCCAGTTGATACTTAAGGTGGCCCCGGAATTCCCATTCATCAGCATGTGCCAAGCAAGTGACAGCACATAGCAGTATGGCAATGAAACCGCGCATGCATTCAACGCTGAAGTTCGTCAGAAACGATGCGACCGTCATGCAGTTTTATGAGCCGTCTTGCGTGATCCATGACCAGTTGTTCGTGTGTTGCAATAATAAAAGTTACGCCGCGGCCTTCGTTCATCTTGCGCATGAGTTCCAGGAGCATCTCCCCGTTGTGTGAATCCAGGTTGGCGGTCGGTTCGTCTGCCAGCACAAGACTTGGCCCGGAGACCATGGCACGGGCCACAGCCACGCGCTGCTGCTGGCCGCCGGAAAGTTGTGCGGGCCTACGGCTTTCCAATCCTTTCAAGCCGACATCCTCGAGAATGGCCCTGGCCCTGGCACGCCGTTTCTTTCGGTCTATCCCCTGAAGTTGCATCACGAATTCCACATTTTCCCGGGCGGTAAGAACCGGGATGAGATTATAGGCCTGGAACACAAAACCCAGATGCATAAGGCGCATGGTTGCAAGCTGTGCCTGGCTCATCAAATCAACGCGCTGGCCTGCCACAGTGACTTCACCCCCAGTGGGCGCATCCAGCCCGCCAACAAGATTTAACAGCGTGGTCTTGCCCGAGCCCGACGGCCCGGAAAGACAGACGAAATCACCCTTTGGCACATCCAGATCAATTCCCGAGAGGGCTTCTACGATGATGGCACCCTGCTGGTAAGTCTTGGAAAGCCCTCTGCAAATCACATTCTGTTCCATAGCCGTCAAGTCCTGGTAATTGCCTCCACCGGCACACGACGGGCCGCACGCCAGGCCGGGTATAAGCTGGCAACGATACCTAAAACGACAACCAGAAGATTGGCCGAAATCACGTCTGACGCGCTAATAAGCGGGTAGATCACGCTGCTTATTCCAGCCCACTCAAGGCCCTCGGCAAAAGCGGAAAGATTCAGACCGTCGGCAAGGAAAGCAATTGTCCCCCAGGCAAGCACATTGCCCATAAACAGGCCGATCATCAACACCATCAAAGACTCCAGCAATACTTGGCTGAGCAAGAACCCAGGGCGCATCCCCAACGCCTGGAACAGCCCAATTTCTCTCGTCCGCTCGAACACGGCCATAAGCAATGTATTGATCAGACCGAACGACATGGCCAGAAACACGACTACAAACCAGATGAGCATGGTGGCCTCGTACATCTTCACTGTCAACACGAGCAATGGCTCCAGCTTGGTCCACGGCTGGATATCAAGTCCCGGAGCCACACGGACAAGGAGCTGCAACACGGCACTCAGATCCTGGCGGTCACGCGCAACCACCGCCAGTTCTGAGATGTTCTCACCCAGCCTCAACATCTCCTGTGCAACCGACCGGCCAGTAAAGACATAACCGGTCTCAGTGGCCTCCATATTTGCGTCAAAAATGCCCACAACGCGAAAACCCCGGTCGGCAATTTCATTATCGACGTCCTGACTCATCACAACAACTCGTTTACCCAAAGAGGTTTCCAAGCGTTCGGCCAGCTTGCGACCCAGGAGCACACCATGATCGCCGGGAGATTTCAAATACCGCCCTTCGGTTACCGCCTTTGCGATAAAAGACAGTCCGTGTTCGGCCTCAGGATCGACGCCCACAAGTGTAACACCCGCAGACTCCCGTTCGCTCGCCACCACAGCCGGCACGCTTACCCTTGTGGACCAGGCCCTTACATGCTCCCCGCGCAGAACCTCCACCATGTGAGGAGCAGGTGGGGGCATGCTGTTATCGACGACGGGATCATCACGATAGCCAACAGCGTGCACCTGGATGTGCCCGGTCAGATTGTTTATGGCATTGCGCACCTGTTGTTCGATCATGCCACGCATAATGGCCGCCAATGTCACCATGGACCATATGCCAAAGGCAATAGCCACCAGTATCACAAACGTGCGCCGATGGTTGCGCCACACATTTCGCCAGGCCAGGGTGTATAGCAACCTGACGTTCAGAGTACTCATTGCTCACACTGCTTTCATAGCGTCTACCGGCTTGAGCAGTCTTATCCGCAAAGCCGGGTACAAGGCGGCTGCGCAAGTGACAAGAAGGATCACCGCAGGCCCCAGTGTCAAGGACAGAGGCGAAAGAGCGAGGTGGATGACGGCCGGCATATTGTAGTGAGCAGCCAGCTCCTCCATGCCCGGGTATGAAAACCCGTAGATATGAAAGTAAATAACGGTTGCAGTGCCGATGACCATGCCTACGGCCAGCCCCAGGAGAGTCAGCCAGACTGCTTCCACGATTACAAGAACGCCGATACGCCCTGGCCTGGCCCCGAGCGCCAGCATGATCCCGAATTCGCGCGTTCGCTCAAGGACCGACATTAGAAAGGTATTCAGAATGCTGAAGGAGACGATAATGATCAAGGAGGCATACAAGAACCACCCAGAGGCCCAGTCCATCTGAATCGCCTGTTTTAATCCAGGCAACAATGCCTCCCAGTTTAATACCACCAAAGAACTCTCCGGTGGCAGGCCGCTTCTAACAGCCCGCCGTAACTCTTCCAAATGTTCCAGGCTCTCGCCGACAACCACGATGGTGTGGCCGTGATTTCCCATGCTGAAGACGTCCTGAAAGGCGCCCAAAGGCAGTTGTACGAGTTGGCGGTCCAAGTCGGCAGACCCGCTCTCGAAGATGCCGACAATAGGCACCACAGTTGCTGCCACTGAACCGTCTCTGCCTGTTCCAAGCAAGGTAAGTTCCTCGCCCACATTCAGTTTGAGGTTCCGCGCCAGCAGGTATCCTATAATGGCTTCTTGGGCGTCATCAGATGAGAGGAAACGTCCCTTTCTTACCAGTCCAGGGATGGTCGATACGTGGCTTTCATTCTCCGTCTCCACACCGAGAACCTGGACGCCATAACTGCGTTCTTTGGATGATGCCAGGGCAAAGCCCATGGCACGGACCGACAGGCTGGCTGATCCGCTCAGTCTCCTGATGTGAGACGCCAGTGCGCGGGCATCGGGTATGGTGTTACGAATCTGCGGTTTGTCCAGATATCCTTTGGGTTGCACCTGTAAATGGCCATGGTAAACACGGAGGGTAAAGTCGATCATCTTATCATAGGAACTTCGTTGCAGGGTCACCATGAAAACAAGGATCGCGGCCGCAAAGGCTATGGCAGACGAAGTGAGCAGCGTTCTACGGGGATGCCGCCAGATGTTACGCCAGGCTAGACGAAGCGTGATGCTCATGACCTATCGACGGGGGTTGCGCAGATTTGAAAGGGTAAATGTGTTCCCTGGTATGTTGATCCCGAACCTTGCTTCCTTTACAAAAATTTGGGTCCACTCATCCGGTTTGTCCATTTTCTGCATGCGTTGCAGGACGGCAATCTCTTTGCCCCCCATCTGTTTTACCTCCAGAGTGCCCATCTTTTTGACCAACACCATGTCCTGATCATAAAAGACATGTTCCAGCAAAACATAGTCGTCACGGATCGCCAGCACTTCCTTGCCCCATACAACAGGCGCGCTGTCAAAGGGGGTGGCTTCTACAATGAGGACTTTCCGGCCCTCCCTGGTTTCCGTGCCCAACAACCTGTGCGTATATAAGTGAACAAGGTCATCTGCCCTGGCAATGTCATTGTTGGAAAAATCCGACCCCATCCAGCTCTGGTACATCATACTGGATGGAATCTTGATAATCCGATTTATCTTTGGCGAAAAAGTCCACATCTTGTTGTCCGCCAGTAGCGTGCTATTGCCTGCATCCTTGGCCGGGGAAACCACACGGACTAACGACTCCTTCTCGCCCCTGGTCCAGACCCGTAGACTCATGGTACGTTCCCACTTGGGCCGGTGGATGGTCATGTCCGTGACCGAGTAAGAAGACACATCGCGCCAGTAGTCAATGGCGGCTTTGACAAGCTTGGCAGCCTCATCCCCATAAGCAGGCCGTGCGGTCGCGCAGAGACAGAGCACCAGCGTTACCCATCGATATTTGAATCTGTAAGACACCATGTTGATCAACCAATTGCGTAAGGATCTTAGACATGCATATCACAATTCTTGGAGTAACCACAACTGCATACGGAGCAGCCACGCCAAGTTCTCAATAAACTCAGGATGAAGCAGCTCAATGGTTGACAAGCATATGGAATTATACTATAGGCCGGACTATCTTAGTTAAAGCCTCACCCTTTGTAGCCAGTCTTGAAGGGAGAGGAATAGCGTAATTCAGGCCTTACACAGATGGAGGAAGGAACCATGTCTGCAAAAAAACAAGGGCGGCACACGATGGATAGAAGAGATTTTCTGAAACTCTCCGGTATCTTGGGCATAGGGTTCGCTGCTGGTGGCTTACTGCCGATTTCAGAAAGCGTAGCATTTAACAAAAAGCTGTTCAAGGTCACCGAAACCAAGCTGAATATGGGGACCTTTGTTTCCATCACGGTTATGCACCCTTCCAGAGTTCAAGGTGAGGAGGTAATCGGAAAGGCCTTTGAAGAAATGGATAGGCTTACCGGCTTGCTGGACCGTTATCGAACCGATACTCCCATCGGCGCCCTCAACAAAGAGGGGCAGTTGGGCGATGTGCCCCCTGAGGTAGCTCAAGTTATTAATCGCTCCCTCCATTTTCACAAAGCATCTGGCGGCGCCTTCGAAATAACCGTCCAACCGTTGGTCGACCTGTATAAGCGACATTTTGACGCCCACAAGAGTCCTCCGCCCGAAGCAGCTCTTGATAAGGCGCTGGAATTAGTCGATGCCGGCGCTGTGGTCTTTGACGGAAAATCGATTCGATTCAAGAAACAAGGTATGGGGATTACCTTGGACGGCATTGCCAAGGGTTACATAATTGACCAGGCAGCCGACTTGATAAGGCGCACCGGTATCAAACATGCCTTGATCAACGCGGGCGGTGATATTCGCGCAATAGGGGGAAGGCAAGACGGCACGCCGTGGAGGGTGGGGGTGCAGAATCCCGATAAGGAAGGGCTTTTGGGGGACGTTGTCAAGATGGCTAACGGCGCTTTAGCAACGTCCGGTAATTATGAAATCTATTTTGATAAAGAAAAACTCTATCACCATATTGTGGATCCAGAATCCGGGCTTTCGCCAAGACAAAGCGCAAGCGTAACTGTAATGGCTTCCAATGTCATGGACGCAGATGCGCTGTCGACTGCCGTTTTTGTCCTTCAGCCTGATGCCGGGAAGCGTTTCATAGAACGGATGCCAGGCACAGAATGCCTGATACTGGATCGTACCAAACGCCGCATAGCTTCGACGGGGTGGCCCAGTTAGCCTGCATCTGGAAATGGAAAAAGGCCGCTGTGTCTCGGCGGCCTTTTTTTGTGGCTAAAAAGTAAAGGCTAATCGCGTGGCTGACGATTAGCCTTTAGCAGGAGGAAAGCGAATGAAGAAATTTCTTCACTACGCTTGTTTTGCCCTATATTTTAGCAACAATGATGCCAAGGCATCATCTTGAGAAGAAGTGAACACCTTGGTTCACCCTCGATCTGCAAGGGTAGGAAGGTAACTGCTTAATATTTCAGCAAAAAATTTATCTTCGATTCTTGACGATATTGCCAAAACCCCGTTAGCCGACGACTACTTTCTCTCTTCAAAGTCCGTCGATTTGTACAAATTTTTGTACAAACCACCTCCCAAAAATCCTTAACCAACTGATATCACGTCAAAAGGTATGTAATGCCAGATTTTTGTACAACACCCCGCGCGGTAACACATAACCAGCTGATATCACGCTAGAAAACGCATTCCGCCGAATTTTTGTACATAAATCCTGGCATTCAGAGGAGCTTACACGAGTGTAGTGTGTCTGTAACTTCTTGACAACAATATGATCCTGGCGAAAAAAAGCCAAAAGTCGTCATTCCCCGGCTTGACCGGGGAA
>JAFGFW010000018.1 GCA_016930875.1 Deltaproteobacteria bacterium
CTATGGCGAAGTCGGCGGCTACGAGCTCTCCGCCCGCCTGCGGGCCGAAGCCTATGGCGGAGAGCCCGAAGGCTACGGCCCGCAGGCTGACGGCTGAAAATGAAAGTGAGCTAAAGCGCCTAAAGTTTGAAGCCCCAATTGCTAAATTGCTAAATTCCTGAATCCTTCAATTCCGCATTCCGCACTCCGCATTTCTATCCCTTTCCCCTATAGAAATAGCGCTCCAGGACCCTGTGGTAAGATGTCCATGTGGCTTCAGTGTCCTCGGAATCCATAAAGGCACGGACGCCCGTCACCTTGGCATCCAGTTCGTCCAGGTAGTTCAGGATGATAGCTTCAAGGGTCTTGGGTGGTTCAGGTGACCCGAACTCGCGTGTACCATGGTGACTTACAATCATATGCTTTAGGACGAGGGCGAGATCGTCCGGAAAACCATCCAGGGTCTCAATCTTTTTGTCGAGCATCTCAACGCCGATGACAATATGATTAAGAAGCCTGCCCGAGTCCGAATAGTCGATGTGCGTTTCATACAGGAACTCGTGAACTTTGCCTATGTCGTGGAGGATCCCGCCTGTGAGGAGCAGATCCTTGTCAAGCCCTTTGTAATGACCGGAAACGGCCTGGATGAGCCTTGCGATGGAGAGCGTATGTTCAAGGAGGCCGCCAAGGTAGGCATGATGCATCTTTTTTGCCGCAGGCGCAGTCTTAAAGAGATCAACAAATGCCCTGTCATTAAAGAATGCGGCAAGAAGTCCTGAGAGATGTTCGTTTTCCACTGTTTGGCTGATTTTGATCAGTTGGTCTAACATCTGGTCAACATCACGGTCGGTGGCCGGAAGGAAATCCCTGGCATCCACCTGATCCGGATCAACACGTTCAAGTTCTCTGACAACAAGTTGTAACGCTTCCCTGTATTCACGCGCATTTCCCTTGACCTTAACATAGTCGCCTTCCGAAAAGACTTTGCTCATTGCCCGAACATCATCCCATACCACCGCCTTCATGTCGCCACTGCGGTCCACAATGCTAAAGGTGAGATAAGGCGCCCCGTCTTTCTTGTACGCTAGCTGCCTGCCCCTGGCTACGAAGATGGCATTTACGCTCTGGCCAGCCTTGATCGTGTTCACAAAGGTTTCTTTCAATGTTGTCCTCCTAACCCCTCGAAAGGAATCCGTGCTGCGATGAGCCACGTATTTGTTTCGGAAGGTGTAAATGCTAATCTTACAGCAAACAGGTCGATCTGGAATACCGCGACAAAATGGGTGATAATAGCCTCCAAATTTCGCGTCGTGTGGTACGGCGATCCTCTTGCGTGCAGTAATCCTGCCAGTGATGCTCAAAGGGCTTGCCATCATGCCAGTCAAAGTCTACGGCCCAGAAATCAAGAAATCAGAGCTGCGCAGCATCCTCAATAATTGCTTTTACATCCGCCGGGTTTTCGGATACTGCCCATTTCCACTTTCCAAAACCGCCGTGCTCATTGACGGCCTTCCCCCATTCATCTAAGAACCTGCGTTTTGTCTTATCACGCTGAGTGTCCTGTCCTTTAGTCTCCAGAATGAGAAGATCGCCGGTCTTGAGCCAGATAATGAAATCGGGGCGGTATTTTCTGACTACTCCTCCGAAGACATAAAGAATTTCAAAGCCAAGGTGGTCATTTTTTACCCAGGCCTCAACATGGCGGTTGTGATCCAATTCAAAGGCTTCACTGGCCTCCCATGTACTGTCAAAGACGCACATATTGATATGAGATCTTCGGGTGTGTTCACAGGGTCTTCCCATATACCACGCCTGCATATCCCCAGTGGAACGAATAGGATGATCTCTATCAAATATAGGTTCAATGGATTCTGAATTCTCAAAACGAATGGCTTCCCATATATGCTGGACCACTTTGTTCATGTTAAGCGTCAAGAGAATGCGACGCTTAACATCATCCTGATAAAAAAGCGGCGGTACTATTTGAATCCTGTCAGATGCAATAAACGCCTCTACCAGCCGTATCAACTGGGCCAGCAAATACTCCTTACTCGCTTTCCAACCAGGTTTCATTTGATCAAAGACATCTCTTGCCGTTTCAAAGATGATCTTCTGCATCCTGAACTTCCGTCCCAGATCTTTCAAGTCAATAGTCGAGATCCGGGTCACATCGGGCTTCCCTTCCACCATGGGAGCAAGCTCTGCCAGGGTTGCCGTATCATAGGCCGATAACTCCAGGGAGGCACTTTATTCATGTCCAGGGTAAGCACCGGTTTAAAGACATGCTCGACGCGAATGACATTTGGCCAGCTTATCTCAAATTGGCTGTTCTCAATGACCGGTTCAATTCCATTCCCCTGAGCGGCATCATCAAAGGAAACTGCCTCTTCCAGGGATTCGGCCAGCTCAAGGACCTTGGAATCAATATGGAGGATTTTTTCCGGGATGCACAACTCATCAATACGGATCTTTTTATGATCAAAGGCATATTTTACGCGCGCGGCAGTCTCGGTCCGGTTCGCCACAGAAATCATAACCGGAGGCGTCTTGAATCCAGCATTTTCCCAGGCTTTGGCTGTTTCCAGCCAGTCCTTCCCTAAAAGATAATACCCATTGGTTACCAGATCGGGCATGGGTTCGTGCGGTTCTGCTTTCCGGTTAATATCGTCTTTGACTTCAGGGTCATTGTAAATATGGTAAAGGCGGGACTTGTACTCCTTGGTCAGTTTACCGTCATCACGGATGACTACTCGCGGGGTCTTTACGAGACCTGACTCTATGGCGTCATTCAACCCGAAATCGCTAATAATCCATCCGAAAAGGGCCTTTTCAGAACTCTTCTTGCCCGATGGTGCGAATGGGGTGGCTGAAAAATCGTGGCAACCTAATATGTTTCTCGCCTTATGGATTCGATCCAGTCCGTTCACCCATATGGTCGCTTCTTCTAATTCCCCCTTTTTTACGCCTTTTACCTTTGACTCGGCAGGCACGCGCCACGCATGGTGGGCTTCATCATTGATCACAATAATGTTATTTGCCTTCGCCATGTCGCCTAAGAGTTCATGGACATATGCCTCGTTGCTCTTCACACCCCTTTTATCCACGCTCTTCTTTTTGGCGATCTTTTCTTCGCTCTCCCATTGAAGGGCGTGCCAGTTACGGATGAGGATTTTACCCTGGCGCAGTTTTTCCTTGAGCCCAATTGGTACGACATTGAACTCGTCATAGTAGTTTTCACGGCAGGAAGGCATCAACACTTGAAGACGACTTTTCACCGTAAGACCCGGCGCCACAACGAAAACATATTTGGAAAACCTTGCATCCTGAGGATAAGTGACCTTGTTCAATACCTGCCAGGAAATCAGCATGGCCATTACAATCGTCTTACCGGAGCCGGTTGCCATCTTGGAACAAAGGCGTTTAAACGGCCCTCCATCCAAAGGGATATCTATGCCCACTTTCTCCGCATCCGAGGCTTCGGTGAGCCAGACAAGCGTCTCAATAGCCTCCAACTGGCAAAAAAAGAACCGGCGATATTCCCGTTCCTCAGGATTCTTCCAATGCTCTAATAATCGTTTTGTAATCCCCGTAACTCCCGCATATCCGTTTTCACGCCACGCATCCACGCGGGTCCTGATCTGGTTTACCAGGGGTATTTCAACAAAAACACCGGGATCATCAAATGCCTTTGATCCTTCTGAAGCAACCACATAGCCTGCCGGACGTCTCCCATCCTTGAGCGCAAATAATCGGGTCTCCCTCTCATAGCTCCAGTAATGCTTTGGCTCTTCGTAGGGAGAATTGATGATGAGCTGATCAATTGTTGATTTTGCCGCCATTATACCTCTATGATTTTCTCAAGTTCCGCAATCAGGGGCGGGAGGTCTTCAACTACGGTTTGCCAGAGAATGTCAAGATCGATGTCAAAATACCCATGTATCAGACGATTTCTCATAGAGATAATATTGGCCCATGGGACTTGAGACGTATTTTCACGATAATCAATACTTACCTTAGACGCAGCTTCTCCAACGATTTCAATGCACTTTATAAGAGCGAGCTCAAGTTTGCGGTCTGTGCTTAAAGAATGTCTTGTGTTATTTGCGGCAAAAGATACTGCTTCTCTGGCAGCATCAAGCATATGACGCAACAGAATAAAATTATCCTTCTGCATATTGCACCTCTGCGGTGTCAAGGATCTCGTTTCTGAAGTAAGGACTCAAATCCTGAGGGGTTCTGATATCCACTTTGCGCCCAATGATTTCAGCCATCTCAATTTCCATGCCGGCCAGCCGGATAAGACCGGGGACACGATCAGGATCAAATTCAACAAGCAGATCAATGTCACTCTCAGGGCCGAAGTCTTTTTGCAAGGCAGAGCCAAAAATTGAGAGTTTTACAATATAATTTTTTTTACAAAACCTGACGATTTCTTCTTTTGGTATTTCAATGTTGATTTGGCCCATTATTAAACCTCCTCTATTTTGAGGCTTTCTATGCCCCTATCATCCACGATTTTAACTGCGATACGCTTATTCTCACCGATTTCAAACGGCAACGAAATCGTCCCTCGATAGGCTTCAATAAGTTCACTGAACTCCACTTATATTTCCATGAAGGAAGGTTTCGGTTTGCCCGAAGCATGACCATGGGCTCGTTTTGATCCAGATGCTTTTCTCGCAAATCCTTTCTTTGACTTCTTGCCCCAAAATTCTCGTCTATTAATTCCAACCACCCATTTTTGCCATCGCTGAGATCTGAATACGGATTAGTCCCACGCACACTGTTGCCGCCCCATGGATGGGCATTCTGAGACTTTGTATTTGTTACCTTCCCTTTAAGCGGCTGAAGTCCATTCCTTACGATGTAATAATCCTTAATGCGAGTTGGACTCTTTTCTATCTTCGTTAAGATATCATCAAAAGTAGATGGAACCAGGTTATCAGGGGGATCAGTCAAATTAATATGAATGACCCCTTGTAATTGTGCATTACGTCCTGGGGCAGGCACATCAGAAAGAGTGAAGAGATGAACTGTTTTCGATGTGGGGGAACTCTTACGGATAACCCATCCTATAGCTGGGCGATTAACATTATCGAACCATTCATGCGGAATAGACCACTGCTCCAATATTTGACATTCCCGTAAGATTCGATGCCGTGTTGCCTTTTCCAATTGCTGATCCAATATTGTTTCAGTCAGTATGATACCTAACAACCCTCCCTCAGGGAGAATATCCAAACAATGATTAAGAATCAAAGCAGAACGATCGGGTTGGTTTCTGGCTCTTCTTACGCCGGGGTGACCGGCGCCTCCTCCCTTTTCTCCAAAAGGGGGATTTGCCACAATAATAGTTGGCGTAACTTCGATTCCCTTTATCCACCTCTTTTCAAACCTTTCACTTTCCGCATCCAGATGCGTAACTCTCCAATTGTTCCGGTGTGGGGGATGAAACAACATTAACGTCATTCGTGCTATTTCGGCGGCAAATTTGTCCCGGTCATTGCCGAATATGGAGTTAACAAGCCGGTCATGTTTTTCTTTCTGAGAGATGCGAAGATAAGTGGCACTAGCAAGCCGTTCGTATGCAGCGGCTAAAAGGCTTCCAGACCCGCAGGTTGGATCTCCCACAATCCGTTTGTCCGGAGGAAGTTCTTCTATAGGCATCCGCCTCAAAAGAGTTCTTGCCAATCTGGATGGCGTGTAGTGAATCCCCCATTCATCGCGAAGTTCTTTGGTAACGAAAGCTGATGCGTAGAACTTGCCGACCATATCCAGACTCACCTGGGAGAAATCAAAAGCAGAAGGCAAGCGAGTAAGAAGTTGATCAAGCCTACCTGCGATTCCCCTGGAGACTTTAAAGTATCCAGGCAAAAATCTGTTGGCAGCAGTCAAGAATTCAAGGGCCCCAGAGTCGAGAGGCCAATTTTCCTTCAATCGGTCACGAAGAATTCGAGCTCCGAGAACTGCAATAGCTGCATTGATGACACTTCGCTTATATTTATCATTTGTGGATCCTATAATTTCCCCAACACCTTTTTCAAACCGATCAACAAGCTCTTTATCAGCGATTTGCAATGCTTGCTTAATGAGGTCCGGCGCAACATCAAACAACGTGAGTTGTTCGGAAATTGACTTCGCTTTTTCCAAACGACGTGGCGTGAAATGTTCCCGATTATTTCTAAGGTATTCTTCAAATCTGGAAAGGGGAATAATTCTGCTTTTTTGCTTTTCCCGATTAAATGTAGCTGCATCTTTACTCAGGCCTACGGTTCTCACTCTAGGTTCAGCCATACCACTAATAATTCTATATTCTGCAAGTACGATCACAGGAGTGGCTAATGCACGGAATGGGGAGATTTCTGAATCAAACTGGATTTGTTCTGTATTTTCAGTCCCTTTCACAGATATGACGGCCGTATCTGTATCTCGACGTAAGGAACTTGAATAGGCCACCATATCTGCTTTGTGAGGTTTCCCGCCCTCTCCAACAAAACTCACGTGATGCAAAATCATTTCTTCAGAGTAACCTATCTGTTGAAGAGCCGACCTTATTGCATTTCGAATAGAATCATCAATCATTCGCACACCCATTTATTTGCGCCGATAATCCTTTAATCCTTGCATGATCTCTACTTCTTATTTGTGAAGGATGATTAGGTATCTCAGCCGGGGTTGGTAACATTAATTTTGATCGGTTCCTAATTCTAATAACCCAATATAATTAAAGAACACAATATGGAGATTTTAAGGCATGACAAGGGTTCCACGGTACAATTGTTCTAAATGGATCAGGACCGTTTGTTGCTGCCCAATCAGCGCTGATCTCCAACTTTTGGCAACATGTGTCTTGAAAGATGTATTGAGGTTGAAATAGGACCACAATCCTAAGGAGAGGTTACTTTTTGGCATTGGACACGCCCCGGGATTGTGTTTGTCTTTAATCGAAGAATGGATAATACAACAAGATATAGAGCCGGGATAAATCTAAAGCACAATATATGGGTGATGTCAAGCCAAAAGCCAGTTAAGCCCCCTTCTCTAAGGTTAAGTAAGACGATTTGGGATCACACCTTGATCTGTGATTAGCACATGTCAAGATACGCCACTAACTCTCTCTAGCCCCGCAACCACAGGCATAGCATCCCAGGTTCGGCCATCCAACAAGCGCTTCGCCCCGTCTGGGCAGCAGGGCAACGTGTCTGCCTACCGACCCGACCTGCGGCCCCAGCCCAGCGGAGCAAGCTGGCACGCACAGCCAGGAGCGTTGTGGCGGGCAACTTTAAGGTGCTGGCTCTGCACTATAAATAATTTCGCCTGCTTTTAGGATCTCCTCCAGAAATCCGCTCTTGTCATTTGATTCTTCCAATAACACAGGTTCTATTCTGGCATCGATTTCTCGTCTTAACCGAAAAAGTTTGGCCTCGGACACCAAAAAATCATCATCTACGCGATCTAAAACCACGGCAACGTCAATATCGCTGTCTTTTCGTGCAGCATCTCTTGAGTAAGAACCGTATAATATTATCTTCCTGACGTTGAAATTCTGCCTTACAAGATCCGCATATTGCTTCACACGTCTGATAGCTGTTGCTTTATCCATTGATATAATCCCTCGGTTTTTTGAATTATCTCCTTACACCGCTCATTGTTCAAAGACCGAATTAACCGTTCCTTGTGGGTGGATACCTGGCCTCAACGTTCAACGGTCCTAACAAATCTAAGACATCCTTCTGTTCTTCTGTCATTTTGTCGTTCATTCCACTCACGTCGGCAAGGTAACTCAGGTTGTGTGTGTAAGGAGGGTTGTCTTTTTTCGCAAATACATAAAAACCTTTGAGAGTTTTCTCTATAACCTGATGGCACATAAACCCGACGTACAAGAATCGCTTGCCTTTCAGCATGACCTTTGCTGTTTCTAGATCGTATTCAGCCATGTCCGTCCAGTACTGAATTTTTTCTTTCATACTACCAGCCTCATAGTTTCTATTTATTTCTGGTTTAAACCCTTTGCTCGAAAGAAATTGCTCCGAGGAAATCAAAGGCTACTCTAAAAGAGAACCATACCCACATCTTGAGTCGTGATTTGCACACCGCAAGGATTTGGGGTCATACCTTGATCTGTGATTAGCACATGTCAAGATACGCCACTAACTCTCTCTATCCCCGCAACCAAAGGCATATCGTCCCACGTTCGACCGTCCACGTCCAATAAACGTCCCGCCACGCCTGGGAGGGGGTTTGTATGGTCTTTATGATGTGTTTTCCCAATTCTTCTACGCCTCTTCCAAAGGCACCCAAGTCCATTTCCTCCAAAAGATTCCAGGAATCTAAATAACCCTTGGGATTATTTCTTATTCTTCGTTTGCAATAATAATGCTTTCATAGGCCATTGGCGTAAGATCATCTGTATCCATAATTAGTTACTCATTCCAGGTCCGGGAGTTGTTCACGCGACAGCAAGAATAGATAAAAGCAAGATATTGCCCCTGTCGCGCCGTGTATTTGTCATGGCATTTAAGGCTAAATCTTTCGGGCGAGAATTCGTTGATATTCGTGGTCGTTTTCACTTCAAGCTGATATTCCAGCTTTTCAGGTCTTCCATGGATCTGTAGTCTGTCATATCACATTGCACTGGCGTGACAGAGATGTAGTTCTGACACAGGGCAGCCCCGTCGGTGTCTGCCTCCTGGCCGAATATTTGAGTTTCGACGCCCGGCCAGTAATAGGTCCGGTTTCTTGGGTCGATCCTCTTGTGGAAGTTTTCTTTGAGAGGAACTGTCGCCTGCCTCGTGATGCGAACCCCTCGAACCTTCTCCGGAGGGCACGCAGGGATATTTACGTTGAGGAACATCGACGAGGGAAGACCTTTTTCCATGATTTTGCTGATCAAGGTGTCAACAAAGTCGGCGGCGAGTCCGCACTCATGATTGGGAAGGGGGTCTTGTGAAATGGCAATTGCGGGTATGCCCATGAGCGCAGCCTCTTTTGCCGCAGAAACCGTGCCGGAATAGTTGAGGTTGATGCCAACGTTTGGGCCAGGATTAATTCCCGAAACCACCAGCTCGGGTGGCGTTTCCAGTATCTCAAGGACGGCCAGTTTCACACAGTCTGCAGGAGTGCCACTGATGGCGTACCCCCAGCCGCCGTTAGTCTGCACCTTGTTTACCCTCAAAGGATTGTGCAACGTGATGCTGTGGCCGATTGCGCTTCGTTCCTTGTCCGGAGCAACCACAGACACATTGTGCCGGTGGGAAAGGACCCTCTCCATAGCCCAGAGGCCTCCGGCGTGAATACCATCATCATTTGTAAGCAGGATATTCATGTGTTAAACTTTTAAATATTTATGTCCAGAACGTGGCTTTGATTTCTCCCCTTGAAGTGGGTTTGGCGCTTCGCAAACTCATGAACGCCTTTGAGGTGATAATTTAAAGGATATCCTGTGAGATTGCAACCCGAAAACAGGGAGGGACCCCATCGTGCCGGCCTTTATATACATGTGCCTTTTTGTGCGAGAAAATGCCCATACTGTGACTTCTATTCAGTTACTGACGTGAGCAAGATAGAAACCTATCTGCACGGGCTGAAAAAAGAGATGGATCTTGCGAAAGCGCCTGACGTGCCATTTGACACGATCTACATAGGCGGCGGCACGCCATCCCTTTTAGAGCCCCATGAAGCCCTCCGAATCCTTGAACAGGCTCACAGGCGATTTGCTTTTGTGCAAGACGTGGAAGTAACAATAGAGGTGAACCCCGGGACAGTCTCGCTCGCCTCCCTGAAGACTCTTTCGGGCCACGGGGTAAATCGCGTAAACATTGGCATTCAATCCTTTGACGACGAGCGCCTTCAACTGTTGGGTCGACTCCATTCGGCCCGTGAAGCTCGGGAGGCCATTCGCTTGGTACGGAAGGCCGGGGTGGACACTCGTCTGGGCATCGACTTGATGTACGGACTTCCAGACCAGTCTCCACAGGATTGGCTTAATGATTTGAGGGAGGCCACGAGCCATGAACCCGAACACCTGTCATGCTATATGCTGACCTATGAGAAGGGGACACTTTTTTATGATTGGCGCAAAGCTGGCAGGGTTCGTCCCCTTGATGAAGGCAAGGTGAGACGCCTTTTTGAAGAAACGGTGGGATTTTTGAGGGATGAGGGTTATGAGCAATATGAGATATCCAACTTTTCACGAGGAGAAGAATTCCGCTCCAGGCATAATCAAAAGTACTGGTCTCACGCCCCGTACATTGGACTGGGGCCTTCGGCCCACTCCTTTATCGAACCCAAGCGCTGGTGGAATTATGGCGACCTGAGCAACTACATCCAGGCCTTGCAGCGCGGGGCGCCTCCTATCCGGGGTTCTGAAGAGTTGAATCCAGGCCAATTGATGTTGGAATCCGTCTTTCTGGGTCTGAGAACCTCCCGCGGTATTGAGATGTCGCGATTTAAGAGTCGATACGGCGTGGGTTTCATGGATCATTTTTCGCCGGTCTTTGAGGGGCTTAAGGTACGGAACTTGCTTAATTTCTTATCCTTCTCCGCTAATCGATGCGCATTGACTGTGGAGGGGATGATCTTTGCCGATAGCATTGCAGCTATGTTTGCTGAACATGTTGAGACGTCCTCCTTTTCTGCTTTCAGCCCACCTTTAAGACATGACCGGCAATGCGTTGGGAAGATCAACGGGTCAGGGGTCGAACCGGCAAACGGGCTAGACGAAGACGCACGGCAGGGGTCTGGATCTTTCAAATAATTCTTGATCTTAACTGATTACGATGTATAAAGTAAAATAAAAAAGATTGCTTCGCTTCGCCTTCCTGGGCGAAGGCCCTTAGGGCTTCCGGCTCGCAGAGCCTACAGCTCGGAGAGGCCGGAGGCTCGTAATGACAAGAACCAGAACTTATTGAGAAGTTCCGAAGAACTAAGGAAGGAAATCAGCTTGCCATGATATTGGAATATGCCAAAGAAGTGCTGAAGATAGAAGCCGAGGGGATCTTGGGTGTAGTGGACCGCCTGGACGGGCAGTTCGTGAAGATGGTGGAACTGGTTCATGCCTGTACAGGGCGGGTCATCATAACGGGTGTCGGCAAATCAGGAATCGTGGCCCGCAAGATCGTGGCCACTCTAAACAGCACGGGAACCCGCTCCCTATTCCTTCATCCTGTTGAGGCGATGCACGGGGATCTGGGCATAGTCAGTGCAGAGGATGTGGTCATTGCCCTTTCAAACAGTGGAGAAACCGACGAGCTGAACATGCTGGTTCCCAGTTTGAAGAGGATTGGATGTCCATTGATTGCTTTTACAGGGCGGGTGGACTCCACCCTGGCTCGTCAGGGCGATATTGTCATCAATGTGGGCGTTGACCGGGAAGCTTGCCCTCTGGGACTTGCCCCAACTGCAAGCACAACGGCTCTTTTGGCTGTGGGAGACGCATTGGCGGTTACCCTCATTCGCAAAGGAAACTTCAGAGCCTCCGATTTTAAGCAGTTTCACCCGGCCGGAAGCCTTGGACAGCGCCTGTCGCTGAAAGTACGGGAAATCATGCTAACTGGTAAAAACGTTCCCAAGGTTTATGAAGGGCAGTCAATGCGCCAGGCGATTAAGGAGATCAATCGCCTGCAGATCGGGGCCACACTGGTAGTAAAAAAGGGTGACATCCTTTTCGGGATAGTTACGGATGGAGATATCCGGCGACACATCATGGAACACGAAAATATTTGCGAGTCTGCGGTGGAGGATGTGATGACAAGGCATCCAATGACCCTGGGTCCTGACAGTCTGGCATCACAGGCCTTGAGCATCATGGAAAAAAAGCAGATTACGGTATTACCCATAGTCAACCCGATTCAGAAAGTCAGGGGTATCTTACACCTCCATGACATTCTGGGAAAGGGCGCTTTCAGATTCAATGGTAGCTGATACAAACCAACTGCCAAGAGGATTGATTTGCCCTCTGGTAACACCGCTCAAGACAGGAGATGCGGTGGACGTGAGCGTCCTGGATCGGCTTATCGATCATGTGGGCGTGGGCGTTGATGTCTTGCTCCTCTGTGACGTGTTCTGGGGCGAAGGGCATGAGTTGAGCCCCGAGACCAGGTTGGAAATGTGCTGCGCTGCACTGGAGATTATCCAGGGGAGATGGCCGGTCTTTATTACCATTACCTCACACAGCGTGAAGGCCACACGTGACTTGCTGGCCCATACAGAGGCCTTTATCGAACGTTCGGATTATCCTGGGAGCGTCTTCTGGGTGGACTATCCCATCTATTACCATAGCAACCGGGGCTTGCCCCAATTGTACGAGTCCATGGCCCGTGATACGAGGATTGGCTTGATATTGGGCAATCACGAGGGGCTGGTTGAACTGCGCAAGAGGCGCATTAAGCACAAGAATATTCGAACCAACGTCTTGAAAAGACTCTCTCGGATAGAAAAGATACAGGGTTTGGTCTTTAGTGGTCCGCTAAACCGGTCGATAAATTATCACAAAGCAGTTCGCCACCGTCGGGGTTTCAGGTTTTTCGACGGGGATGAGCTGGCGTTCTTGAGACAGCCCAGCTCAGATGGTGTTGTGGCCGGCGGGGCAAACCTGCTGCCGGAGGCCTGGCGCGGGATTACTTGGTCTTGCTTGAACCGTTACGACATTCAGCAACAGTACGCAGACCACACAAGCCAGATACTTGAAACGGGTATGATGCTGCAAGAATTCTATGAACTCTATTCGCAGAATCCTGCTGCCGTTTTGAAACGTATGCTTCATGTTGCAGGCGTCCTGCCAAATGATCGTACTGCATCAGCCACACGGGCTTCGACGGCTAGTCAAAATAGAGAGATAGAGGTCATTTGCAAGAAGTATGACCTTGTATGATTCTGAAATCGAGAGGGTTGCGCTGGATGAAAAACAAGAAACAGATTGAGACCTCCATTATGACCCTTGGCCAGGCCAAGATTATCTCTCCCATTAAGGCACGGGAAAAGGATGACGGAGCGAGGCGCTTTGTGTCGGACAAAGAGCGCATCTTGGTGGACATTGATGAAAATGATGTGATGAAGGCGTTCAAAGGCCATAAGAGACCCCTGTCCTTTGAACGGGCAGGGCCACGGAGCAAGATATTCT
The DNA here is from genome assembly GCA_016930875.1 of Deltaproteobacteria bacterium. Lineage (NCBI taxonomy): Bacteria > Pseudomonadati > Myxococcota > Myxococcia > Deltaproteobacteria bacterium. The sequence continues at coordinate 13,100 of JAFGFW010000018.1, forward strand.
TTGATCCGAGCAAACTGCGCTGTGCCGTGGTGACTTGTGGTGGGTTGTGTCCGGGGACAAATGATATCATTCGGGCCATTGTGTTGGCCCTCCACCACAACTATGGCGTGCCCAATATTTACGGCATTCGGTACGGATTTGAGGGCTTCATATCCTCATACGGTCACGAACTGGTGGACTTAACACCGGGTTTTGTAACCAGCATCCACGAAACCGGGGGCACTGTGCTCGGGACTTCCAGGGGACCTCAGGATATTGAAAGTATTGTGGATGCCCTTGAGCGGATGAATGTTGGCCTCCTTTTTGCCATTGGGGGAGACGGCACAATGGCTGGAGCATCCCAGATTGCCGATGAAATTACAAAGAGAGGACTAAAGATCGCCGTGATGGGCATACCAAAGACGATTGACAATGACATCTTTCTTATTGATCGTTCTTTCGGCTTTGATACGGCTGTGGATGTAGCGGTTGATGTCATCCGCGCTGCTCACAATGAAGCCACGAGCGCCTCGAATGGAATGGGACTGGTAAAGCTCATGGGGCGCTATTCAGGGTTCATTGCAACAGCGGCGGCCCTGGCATTGCCTGACGTAAATTTTGCCCTGATCCCCGAGTCGGACTTTGATTTGGAGGGTCCGAGGGGGTTCCTTGAAGCCCTGAAGAAGCGACTGATCCTCAGAAAACATGCTGTGATTGTTGTGGCCGAGGGGGCGGGCCAGAAGTTTTTCAAAGACAGACCCGAATTGCGTGACGCCTCCGGCAACGTACGTCTACAGGACATCGGCCTGCATTTGAAAGATGTCATTAATGCCTATTTTCAGGAACAGAATATGCCGACTACCCTGAAATATATCGATCCCAGCTACACGATCCGAAGTGTTGCGGCCAATGCCAATGACCATGTTCTGTGCGGCTTTCTGGGTCGAAATGCGGTTCATGCGGGTATGGCGGGAAAGACAAGAATGCTGGTGGGGCTCTGCAATAATCGCTTTGTTCATATTCCCATGGAGGCAACGGTTGGAAGGCGGAAGCAGGTGGAGGTCTCCGGCAACATGTGGATGAGTGTGCTGGAAAGCACAGGCCAGTCCTCGTTGAAAAACTGACGCGCCTGCCCGCAACTACCCCGTACACCCGTCAGCAGGCATTTATGGCGTCGACAAGGTCTCGTAGGCGGCCAAAATTTTTTCGATTGAAGTCAAGAATGAGCCTGGGAAGATGGGCGATTTCAGGCTCATCGGCTTCTATCGGTAGGGGATCGGAGAGGGAAAGGCCGCCAGAAGGTGTCAGTATGTCGGAAAAACGGGATTTGAGTTCATTTACCTTCGGCGGGTCAATGCTGGATGTGAGACGAATTACCAGTTGCTCTCCAACGTATCGCAAGCTGTGATACCGATGGTAGAAACGATCAATCCTCGTCACTGCATCATCCACTGATTCGACTTGTTCGAAGAGGCTGAAATCCGTTGTGCTGATGTACCCTTGGGCCAGGAGTTCTTTTTCAAAGAACTTAAGCCACCGTGACCAGTATGTGCCGCCAGGCTCATCTACGAGGATAAGCGGTAGGGGATTGCGCTTCCCGGTTTGTACAAGGGTAAGGGTTTCCATGCCTTCATCGAGCGTGCCAAACCCCCCAGGGAAAAGCGCAACAGCATCTGCCTGCTTGAGAAAGGCCACTTTTCTGTTAAAGAAGTATTTATACGTGATATTTCGGGGGTGCCCTTTGAGGATATGGTTGGATTCCTGTTCAAAAGGAAGTCGAATGTTTACGCCGAATGAATGCTTAGCGCCCGCTCCTTCATTTACCGCCTGCATGATGCCAGGCCCTCCTCCTGTGATGATCATATAGCCTGCCTCGGACAATTTTCGCCCTAGAAGACATGCGATTTTGTAAATGGATTCATCTGGTTGGGTCCTGGCCGAGCCAAAGACAGTGACTTTTCTCATCTTACGATAGGGGCCGAACACTTTGGCAGTGAACCGCATCTCTTTCAACGTCGAGTTCATCAGCTTCAGGTCGGCAGTTTCATCGCCCTCCTGGCCTGCCTTAAGAGATGCCAAAATCATCTCTCGCACAATCTGCGGGTGACGGATATCCCCCACAAGTTCAATTAGCCGGTCAATAGCCTCGTCGGCAGGGCCGTTGGTTCTAGTGAAATGAAGTTCCATGGGATGGTTACATCTTTTATATCAATACTGAAAAAGTGTCACTAAAAAATGGCTCTGCCTGCAAAAGTACGAATGAGTGTTCGAGTATTGCAGTAAGCGAACATTCTGACGTAAGAGCTTGACACATCTTATGATTTCAAATAGCTATATAAGAGGAGCATCCAGTTTCCAGGCACTCGTAAGAGACAAAACAAAAAACGTAATAGTTCACCAGAACAAAGGAGGACACAGGAATGGGACAGCAGATAGAGAAAAACATCACGGCGATCCTTAATACAATGGTCGAGGTCATTAGAAACCCAGTGGGGTTTTTCCGGCGTATGCCTAAGAGCGGGGGCTTTGTTGAACCGCTAATCTTTATGGCCTGCATGGGGGTTGCGGCTGGTGTTATTCAGGCTATTTTGGCCATCTTTGGGCTTGGTTTTGCCGGATCATTTCTCATGGCGCTCACATCTATCATCATTGTCCCGATTATGGTGACCATTTTCGGTTTCGTGGGCGCTGCAATCCTATTCGTCATCTGGAAGATAATGGGATCTCAACAGTCCTTTGAAACAGCTTACAGGTGCGGCGCCTATGCCGGAGGGATCGTTCCGGTAACCACAGTGCTTGGCATCATACCTTATCTGGGACCCATTCTCGGGCTTGTCTGGGGGACGTACCTGATAGTCATTGCGAGCGTAGAGGTACACAACATTGCCGCAAAAACAGCATGGATCGTCTTTGGAGCTATCGCCGCCCTGTTTGCCTTGATTAGCATTGGTTCACAGTTTGCTGCAAGAAGAGTAACCAGTGGGCTGAACAAATGGGAACAGGAAATGGGAAAGACAGGTGAGATGACGCCCGAAGAGGCGGGCAAAGCAATGGGAGAGTTCTTGAAAGGGTTGGAGAAAGAGGTCGGTAAGGAATAGGCCCACAGTCCGTTAGTTATGATATCCGCGTTTTTTCTGGCAGAAAATACTTGGGATACACTCCTTTTAAATACTTACAACTAATTGAGAAATTTAGGGATTCAGGGATTGAGTCCCGCCAGGCGGGATCAATTCGCAATCCCTCAATTCCGATTAAGAGAAATCATACGCACTCTACTTTACTCATGAGTAAAATCGTGTTATAAGGATTTTACCATGGTGAAGATCTATCAAAGATACCTGAAAAAATCGGTAGAAGACGACCTTAAAAGCAAAATGGTCTTTATTGGAGGGCCAAGACAGGTTGGCAAAACCACTTTTGCTTTATCGTTTCTGCCGGATCCGAACGAAAAGCACCCGGCCTATTTGAACTGGGATGATGTTATTGACAGAAAATCTTTGTTAAAGGGTGAACTGCCGCCGAATGAAAAATGTGTGGTTTTGGACGAAATACACAAATTTGCCAGATGGCGGAACCTTATTAAGGGGTTTTACGACAAAAACCGGTCGGAAATCGCTTTTATCATTACCGGATCCGCAAGGCTGGACTATTACAGCAAAGGAGGGGATTCTCTTCAGGGACGATATCACTATTACCGGCTTCACCCATTTTCTCTGCTGGAATTAAACCCCGACCCCACAAAGGGCGATCTTGACAGCTTGATGAAATTCGGCGGTTTCCCGGAGCCTTACATAAAAGGAGAAGAAAGATTCTGGAGAAGATGGCAAAGGGAGAGAATCCAGCGTGTTATCTATGAAGATATCAGGGATCTGGAAACCGTAAGGGAAATCAGCCTGCTCGAGCTTTTAGCGGAGGAACTTCCCAGCAGGATAGGTTCTCCGCTTTCGGTAAAACAATTAAGAGAATTATTGCAGGTGGCCCATGAAACCGTTGAACGCTGGCTTAAGATATTTGAAAGGATGTATTACTGTTTCCGCATTGCACCGTACGGGCCTCCGAAGATCAGGGCCGTTAAAAAGGAACAGAAACTCTATTTATGGGACTGGTCGCGGATTCCCGAATCAGGTCCGAGATTTGAAAATTTTGTTGCCGCTCAACTTTTGAAATACTGCCATTTCCTGGAAGACACAGAAGGTTTTCATATGGATCTGCGGTTTCTACGGGATACAGACAAGAGGGAAGCAGATTTTGTTGTATTGAAAGAAGGAATTCCATTGTTCGCGGTTGAGTGCAAGAGCGGGGAAAAGAATATCAATCCCTCCCTTTATTATTTTATGGAAAGAACACGCATCCCTAAATTTTACCAGGTGCATACAGGCAACAAGGACTACGAAAAAAGAGGGATAAGAGTGCTTCCCGCTCATCGATTTTGTAAAGAACTTCTTTTGCCCTAAGTCTCACATAGGCGGACTAGGGGGACGTCGGTGAAAAGTTGAAAGGCGTATGCTGGGCATGGCATAGGTCAAGGTTTCACGAGCGTCCCGCACCACGCACCCGTCCCTTCCCCGTTATGAAAGCGGGATTTTCGACAAGGGGGAGGGCAGGGTGGGGATGGTTCCGCTACTAAAACAATATTTGCGAATCGATCTACTAGTATGGATCAAGGTCATACACAGCGCCTGCCGGGAGATCACCTGGTGACAGGGTTTCTTCAAATTCAGGGTCTTCATTATTTCCGTCCATCTCAAATTGCACGATATAGCCTTGTTCAGGAACCAGCCAGAAGATGCTGAAGGTCGCTGGGCCATTTCCGGCCACCACAACCTGGGTGTAAACTTCATCCTCGGAATGATCAATGTCAACATTGCCATCTAGGTCTTTGTCCCAGAACACGGTGACAGTAGCTTCGTCACAATCGTGAGTCACAAAAGCGTTTTCAGTGATCTGCCCGCGAATCGTAGCCGCTTCTTGGGTTTGATTAATATGTAGGACAGGCTTGAGCTTGTACGTGGGCGGTTGCTGCCCAGTCACCACGATGGATCGGCTCAGGTCGAAATCGAGAGTGATATCCACTGCTCCGCCGCCTTCCACCTGGAAGTCAAACTGTGTATCGGTCTTCAGGTTTCCCGAAGGAACGTCCAGTGAATGGGCCTTTGTATCAGTTATCAATTGCGCACTACTCACCACAATCCGGATCTGAGTGTATTTCCCAGGTTCGAGGCTAACCGGTGGAACAAGCTCCGTCGTTTTGCCTTGTTGGAACTTGAGCAGGTCAATTGTATAAGGTTCCTGGGCCAAGGGCAGGGTAGTCCATCCTTCACCCGCTTTGTGAACGTGTACTTCTTCGAAGGTAACAAGAACGCTCTCAGTATTTTCAGGGAGAACCGGCTTGGCATCTGTCACGTTTAGAGAAAAGGTCCCTAAATCTCCAGAATCGCTGCTACCGCTCCCACCGCCCCCGCCGCAACCCACGAAAAAAGCAGTTAGTGGGAGACAAATCAGACAAATAAGAAAAAATGGGATAAAAATCTGGCGTCTCATCTCTCTCCTCCCTTCCTTGAGCTTCTTACTTTGTGCTACGTTACCCTAGAAAATAGAAGTTTCCCTCTCCTCCGTTGGCGCTACTACTTATGTCTCCAATCTAGTGTAGTGTCTCAACGATGGGTTTACAATTACTGTCATGCCGGACTTGATCCGGCATCCAGTTCTTTTTCTGGATTCCCC
>JAFGFW010000019.1 GCA_016930875.1 Deltaproteobacteria bacterium
AGAGGGTGGGATTCGAACCCACGATCCCGTTTTTGACAGGATACCGCTTTTCGAGAGCGGGGCCTTCAGCCACTCGGCCACCTCTCCACACGCGCAAAGAAATGCCTAATTTCACAACCAACGGATTAATAACCCTTTTGGCAGGCACTGTCAATATTCCCAGATCAAGATTGATGGACTCGTAAAAAGTCCGCAAAAAGACGGCACAGTAATCCGCCTCAGGCGGATCGCAATGATTTACCCTGTTAAATCGGCTCCGCCGTCTCGCATAGCGAGAATTTAACAGGGCGGGAATGAAGCGCAATCCGCCGGAGGCGGACAGATGGACTTTTTACGAAGCCGTCAAGATTTAGAGCTTGCAGAAGGTCTTCCTTTCTAGTAACAAATTTGATTCCGCATTGGACAGCCTCCTGGCGCCAAGCCGCAACAGTGCGTTTTAGCTCGGTTACGGTCCTATGATGTCCAAAAAAATGTTATGAGATTGGATGAGTTTTCGCTATGGCCATAATTGCACCGTTTCGGGGGATTTTTTACAATCGTGAGAAGATTCAGGACTTAAGGGATGTAATCACCCCGCCTTACGATGTGATATCAGAACGGGAGCGGCAGGAGTACTTCAAACGCCATCCTCAGAATATGATTCGCTTGATTCTGAGCAAAGGAGACCCTCAGGATACCAACCGCGACAATCGTTATACACGAGCGGCCGAGTGTTTTCGAAGTTGGCTCGATCAAGGGATACTAACGCAGGATACGGAGCCAGCCATATATTTGACGGAAATTGATTATGACGTCGAGGACATCGTACGTACCCGTTTTGGAATCATTGCGCTGGTTCAACTTGAGGATTTTGAAAAGGGGAGCATCCTCCCTCATGAGAAGACCTTCTCGGCCACTAAAGCAGACCGTCTCAGACTCATGCAAGCGTGCAAAGCGAATTTCAGTCCAATCTTTTCGCTATTTTCAGATCCGGATGGAGAGATCGTTGGCCCCTTTCGATCATGCATAAAGGGGATAAAGCCCGACTTCGAATTTAAAGAACTGATCGGATCCCGTCACCGACTCTGGCGCGTAACGGATCAACGGATTCACAAAAAGATACAACAAAAGCTGTATGACAAGCCCCTTTACATTGCTGACGGACACCACCGTTATGAGACGGCTCTCAATTTCAGAAACCAGACCGTGGCAAAGTCCGGTGCACTTGATCCCAAGGCGGCTTGCAATTTTGTGATGATGTATCTGTGCAGCATGCACGACCCTGGCTTGACTATACGTCCGGTGCATCGTCTCCTTTCCCATGTGCCGCAACATGTCATGGACGGCTTTGCGGAAAAAGCCCATGCCTACTTCGATATAGAGACCATGCAGTTTGAGGCTGCTGACCGTGCGGAGGTTCTTGCGGGATTCCTGGCAAAGATCAGGGCAGGGGCTGAATGCGGGGTCATTGGAGCTGTCCTTCGAGGCCACAGAGTCTTTTACGTTCTTCAGATCAGAGAAGGGATCATGGACAGGCTTTTTGACGGACAGGTCCCGGTACCCCTCAGAAAGCTTGATGTTACCATTGCCACGAAACTCGTGTTTCAAAAGATCTTTGACCTTGACGATGCTGCCCTGGATGATGAGAGGCGCATTTTGTACACGAGCCGGACCGAAAAAGCCCTTGAAGCTGTCAGTGCCGGGGAATGTGAAGTTGCTCTCATCCTTAATCCCACCAGGCTATCCAATGTGGAAGAGGTCTCAAAAGCAGGTCTTACCATGCCACGCAAATCGACCTATTTCTACCCGAAAGGTATAAGCGGTCTTGTCATTAATAGGATTGATGATTGCTAACCAGTAAGCCATGATCACGACGGAGAGCCTGTTTCGAGGTCGCCTGAAAATACGTCAGAGAAAAAAAGGTTACAGATTCTCTGTTGATACAGCCATACTGGCCCATCATGTTGACTTGAAGGACACGGATACGGCAGTCGATCTGGGCGCCGGCTGTGGAATCATCTCCATAATCCTTGCCCATAGGGTTCCTTCAGCGCACCTTTACGGGATTGAGATTCAAAGAGATCTTGCTGAGCTTGCTGCAGCGAATGTGCGGCTAAATGACATGGAAGATCGAATTACTATTGTGCACCAGGACATGAGGAATTTCAGATCCTATCTGAGACCGGGTGGGGCCGATGTCGTCTTCAGCAACCCGCCGTATCGCAGGTTCCTGGCAGGCCGAGTGTGTCCGGATCGCGAGAGGGCTGTAGCCCGGCATGAGATAACAGTTTCTCTTTCTGATGTGATATCTGTGGCGGGAAAACTTCTCAGGCCATCAGGTCGGCTGTTCGTCATTTATCCTGCGGAACGTGCCACGGATCTTATCACGCAGATGCGAGCTTTCAAGCTTGAGCCCAAGAGGCTGAGGCTGGTTCATTCCAGAGAACATTCAGAGGCTGAGCTGGTTTTGGCTGAGGGATCGAAACATGGGAAACCCGGCGTAAAAGTCTCCCCGCCCCTTGTTGTGCACAAAAGAGACGGAAGCTACACTGACGAGGTTAAAAAAATGATATCATTTTAGGAGTATTGAAATTCCAAGGATCCAAATTACCTCCGGCTATAACCAAAGCCGCGTCCTATGGGCTCGGCTTTTATTCTATCGGCCCAATCTTAAACCGTATGTCCTTCACCGCCTCTCTTTCAAGGGCGCTGTTCAGCTTTTCCATCATCTCAGATTTCAAATATTGAAGCTGCTGCATCCACGGAGCGCTTGACACATTAACGAGAAGCAGTTTTCCCTTGATCGCCGCCGGCCGGGCGTTTTGAGCAATGACTGGGCCAACCAGATCAGTCCATTGTTCCCAGAGCCTGTAGAGATCCAAGTCTACATCCAGATTGGAAGCCTTTAGAGCATCCCTTAAGATGCCTCCGAGATGGGCCGGTCTGTCCATTCTTTTCCTTGGGAGTCTCATTACCGAGTCCATACATAGTTGACCAAACACCTTGTGTCAACAAATCGGTATTGTCACGTGTGTTTTCCCTTGACCCGGTCAGACGGGTGGCCTATATTACCGGATACTTGAGATAGCCGATGCCGGATGCCAGATGCCAGAGTTGAGGGCTCTTGCTTGCCGGCTGAGCAAGTTCTGACCATTACAAAAATAGGAGCGACCGATGCCATGGGATTGGGATAAGTTGAAAAAACAGCAACAAGGGGCCGGTGGAGGCGGTATGCCGCAGATGGATGAAGTGGTCCAAAAGTTCAAGCAGTTTAATAAACCAGGGGCCTGGATTATTGTCCTCATTGTCATCGCGGTTTATCTGGGTAGTTCTGCTTTTTATACCGTGGGTGTAGATGAGGTCGGAGTCGTTCAACGGTTTGGAAAATACGCACGCACGGTGGAGCCTGGGCTGCACTTTAAGCTCCCCACGGGTATTGAGAAAGTGACCAAGGTTAAGGTCCGTTTTGTGTACAAGGAAGAATTCGGTTTTCGAACGCTTCGCGCAGGTGTCCGCACGCAGTATGCCGCTGACAAGGCCTATGATGGAGAGTCTTTGATGCTTACAGGGGATCTCAATGTGGCCGTAGTTCCGTGGATTGTGCAGTACCGCATTAAGGATCCTTACCAGTACTTGTTTAAAGTTCGCAATGTGAGAAGCACGCTCCGGGATCTGTCAGAGTCCACCATGCGCCTGGTGGTGGGCGACAGGAGTATTAATGAGGTCATCAGCAAGAGAGAAGAAATTGCCGATGAGGCACGGGCGCTCTTGCAGACAGAGCTCGATGAGGCAGAAACCGGTATTTATGTCTCGACAATCGAGATGAAAAAGACGAATGTGCCTGGGCCGGTCCAGTCTTCCTTTAATGAGGTGAACCAGGCGGTCCAGGAAAAGGAGCGCATGATCTATCAGGCAAGAGAGGAGTACAACAAGGCCATTCCTGCTGCCAAGGGGAATGCTGAGAAGACTATTAAGTCTGCTGAGGGCTATGCGCTGGATCGGGTTAACCGCGCTAAGGGGGATGCTTCCAGGTTTAGTGCCCAGTATCAGGAATATGCCAAGGCAAAGGATGTCACACGCAGGCGCCTTTATCTGGAAGCGCTTAAGGACCTCTTTCCCAAATTGGGCAAAAAATATGTTATTGATGCGGACCAGAAAAACGTGCTTCCGCTGCTTAATCTTGGCCAAGAAAGGGGGGCACAGAAATGAAATCCAAAGGATTCATAATCGTATTCATCATTGTTATCCTTCTTTTGCTTTCCGGAGGAGTCTACACGGTGGATGAAACCGAGCAGGTTGTGGTGACTCAGTTCGGCAAGGTGGTTCGTGAACCAATCCGGGCGCCTGGCCTTAGATTCAAGATCCCTTTCATACAGAACGTGAATTATTTCCCCAAAAACCTGCAGGAGTGGGACGGCGATCCAGGGCAGATTCCTACCCTGGACAAGACATTCATATTGGTAGACACTTTTGCCCGCTGGAAGATCGTGGATCCTCTGAAGTTTTTCCAGACCGTTACGAACATGACAGGCGCGTTAAGTCGTCTGGACGACATCATTGACGCTGCGGTTCGCAACTTTATTACCTCGTATCCCCTGATTGAAACCGTGAGGAAAACAGATCGAGAACTCGACACTTTTGAACTAGGCCTGGAGGATATCAGGGACAAGAGAGACCTGGGCACGGTAAAAATAGGCCGACAAAAAATAGCCAAGGGAATCATGGAGCAGGCCCAGCCCAAGCTCGCCAAGTTCGGCATTGAGGTGGTTGACGTTAAGATCAAGCGAGTCAATTATGTGGAAGAGGTCCAGAGGTCGGTCTTTGCCCGAATGGTTGCCGAGCGGGAACAGATTGCCGAAAAATTTCGTTCTGAGGGCAAAGGGGAAGCCCGCAAGATCGAAGGTGACAAGGAAAAAGAGTTAAAGCGGATCACTTCGGAGGCCTACAAAAAGGCCCAGGAGCTTATGGGTAAAGCCGACGCCACAGCCACTAAGATCTATGCAGATGCCTATGGTTTGGATCCTGATTTCTACTCCTTTGTGAAAACTCTTGACATTTACGGACAGACTCTGGATAAGGACAGTTCGCTGGTTCTTTCCACGGATAGTGAATTTTTCCAATATTTGAAGGGATATGGAGGAAAGAGGTAGCGTGTCCTGAGCAAGGCTGAGATTTAGCACGCCTTTCAGATACAAAAGAGGCGCCACCTTTTTTCATGTGGCGCCTCTTTTTGGTAAAGAAGCATGTGATGTAATGTTCATCATTTCTTCCTTCGTTGATGACGGGTGCGAGCCAATAGCTTTTTGTGTTTATGCTTGCGCATCTTTTTTTTTCGTTTTTTGATAACACTCCCCACTGCATCACCTCCATTCTCTACCGTTTTTTTTGCACCGGCTGATTTCTAGTATATTGGACATCACATGTCCAGCTTTTTTCGTAGTCGTGGTCACAAGATTGTGATAAACAGAAAAAGACCAAGTGGACTTCCGATAGGGAACAGCCTTTCGAGACAAATCAGGTGAAAATGGATTCCAAAGAAGCTCTGCAGGTTTTTGGGAAAGAAGAGCTGGCAGTCGTGAACGAAGCAGTTGCCCTGGCCGAAGAGTTGACCAGCAATGCTTACAAGATGTCCTTTGCTGAATGGCGGCAGCGGCGTTACGATATCAAGACATTGGCCGATCTGTCTCCGGAAGAAATCGTGCACGGGCCTTTTGCGCAAATCATCAGATATGTAGGGGTGAAAGCAGAGACTCTCCTTGGTTCATCGAGGTATGACTTCTATAAGATATGCCTTCAGGATCACCGTATCCTTCCAACCGTGAATGAGTTTCCGGATCTCCACTTGTTTCCGTTTGTTCTCTATGTCGTCAGCCATGAATTAATCCATGTCATTAGGTTTGCGAAGTTCTTGCAGGCCTTTGAGGCTTCGCCGGAAGAGAAAATGGAAGAAGAAGCTAGAGTTCATGAAGAGACCCGGGCGATCCTGGAACCCGCTTCCATCGACGGAATGCAAGCTGTGCTTGAGTTTTACAGGGCCTGGCAAGGACCTTTGGAGGATGTCAAGGACGTGTAGAAAGACGATTTTCCCACTTGACAAATTGTCATTGTTAGTTATGTTTAATTAATGTATATATTTGGGGAGGTGTAACGATGCCCATTTACGAATATGAATGTAAGAAATGCGGGAGGGTGGCGGAGATCTGGCAGAAGTTTTCGGATCCCCCATTGAGTACGTGCAAGCACTGTTCCGGCGAGCTTCAGAAACTCATCTCGCAAAGCACTTTCCATCTCAAGGGTACTGGTTGGTACGTGACTGATTATGCGAACAAGGGCGGGAGTTGTTCCAGTTCTTCAGCGGGAAAAGCTAATAAGACGTCAGAGGCAAAAGTTAAGAAAACCGACACAAAGCCAGCTCCTTCAAAGGATGGGGTTTGAGCCGGCTCATACCAAGGGCGCCAGCGGCCCCGGTTTTAAAAAATGCCGGAAAAAAGGAGGGTCTGTAAGAGCTTGTACATGGCTTTCCGAACTCCTGTTACAGCACGGTAGTGTAACGGAAGTCAGCCTGTAACAGAAGCCAGCCAAAGATTAGCCAGAAACTGCCCCTGCAAACCTGTCGTTTAAGGCAAGAAAAAGTTTTCTTATCCCCTTTACAAGATCAAGTCCATGATTATATTTGCGAATATGTTCCCGGGAGTGTCGTGCTGTTTAAGTTTGTTCCTGTACAATTTTGATAATCTCGTAAAAAGTCGTCACTCCGGACTTCGACGAGCTCAGTCGAGTCGTGAAAACCGGAGCCCAGAGCCTTTCTAACTAGCTGAATAAACTGGATTCCGGCTTTCGCTAGCCGCGCTGTTAGCCCGTCTCAGCGGGCCGGAATGACAGAAAGAGGTGTTTTTCGACTTTTTACGAGACCGTCAATTTTGGTTTATTTTTGAAAACTAAGTAGTTTCATTTTTTGTGAAAGGGGGTGGCATTTGTATCGCTGGAGTTAGAATGGATTACCGAAAGAGGAAAGAAACAAAGTTGATTTTTTTAAAAAAGGAGATTTAGCACTATGAAGATTAGACCTTTGCAAGATCGAATACTCGTGAAGCGCCTGGAAGAAGAGGATAGGACCAAAGGAGGCATTATCATACCCGACTCAGCCAAGGAAAAGCCCTCTGAAGGTCTGGTTATTTCAGTGGGCAAGGGCAAGGTCCTGGAAGACGGTACCCAGAGATCTCTGGACGTGAAAAAAGATGACCGTATACTCTTTAGCAAATATGCCGGTACGGACATAAAGATCGAGGGTGAAGAATATCTCATTATGCGTGAGGATGATGTGCTGGGTGTCATTGAAAAATAGACTGATATTGCCAGCAACAAAAATTCCAAGGAGGATACAATAATATGGCTGCAAAAGAGATCAAATACGATATCAAGGCTCGGGAGGCCATCCTGGCGGGGATTAACACGTTGGCCAATGCGGTCAAGATTACCCTGGGCCCTAAAGGTAGAAACGCAATTTTGGAGAAATCCTGGGGCGCTCCCACCATTACCAAAGACGGCGTGACAGTAGCCAAGGAAATCGAGCTTGAGGACAAGTTTGAGAACATGGGCGCCCAGATGGTCAAGGAGGTTGCCAGCAAGACCAGTGATGTGGCCGGAGATGGCACCACTACCGCCACTGTGTTGGCCCAGTCTATTTACAGTGAAGGTCAGAAGCTGGTAGCAGCGGGCAACAACCCGATGGCCATCAAGCGAGGGGTTGATAAGGCTGTAAGTGTTGTTGTGTCGGAACTCGCCAAGTTGAGCAAGGCGACCAGGGACCAGCGTGAGATTGCCCAGGTGGGCTGCATTTCGGCCAACAACGACGAAACCATAGGAAACATTATTGCAGAGGCCATGAACAAGGTCGGCAAAGAGGGCGTGATCACCGTGGAAGAGGCAAAGAGCATGGAGACTACGCTCGAAGTCGTGGAAGGGATGCAGTTTGACCGTGGCTATTTGTCTCCCTATTTTGTCACAGACCCGGAAAAGATGGAAGTTTCTCTTCAGGATCCGTTGATCCTGATTAACGAAAAGAAGATCAGCGTCATGAAGGATCTCCTGCCCATCCTTGAGCAGGTTGCCAAGATGGGAAAGCCCCTTGTGATTATTGCCGAAGATGTGGAAGGAGAGGCGCTGGCCACATTGGTCGTAAATAAGCTTCGCGGCACTCTTCAGTGCGCTGGCATTAAGGCGCCCGGTTTCGGAGATCGCCGAAAAGCCATGTTGGAAGACATTGCAATTCTTACCGGCGGTCAGGTTATTTCTGAAGACCTGGGGATCAAGTTGGAAAACATAAGTCTATCCGATCTGGGCACGGCAAAACGGATTACCATTGATAAGGATAACACTACAGTTGTGGACGGTGGCGGTTCCCGCTCGGATCTGGAAGGGCGAGTGCGTCAGATCAGGGCTCAGATTGAGGAGACGACATCGGACTATGACCGTGAGAAACTCCAGGAGCGTTTGGCCAAATTGATTGGCGGTGTAGCGGTCATCAATGTTGGCGCGGCCACCGAACCTGAGATGAAAGAAAAGAAGGCTCGAGTCGAAGATGCCCTCAACGCCACCCGCGCCGCAGTTGAAGAAGGGATTGTGGCTGGCGGAGGCGTGGCCCTGCTCAGGTGTATTCCAGCACTGGACAAGGTGAAAATCAAGGCGGATCAGAAGCTGGGTGTAAGGATCGTACAGCGCGCCCTGGAAGAGCCCCTTCGCCAGATCGTTAATAACACAGGTCACGAGGGCTCCGTGGTGGTTGACCAGGTTAAGAAGGAAAAAGGCGCCATTGGTTTTAACGCCGAGACGGAGAAATATGAGGATCTTATGGAAGCCGGCGTGATCGATCCGACCAAGGTTGTGCGATTTGCACTGCAGAATGCGGCAAGCGTGGCCGGACTGATGCTGACCACCGAGGTGATGGTTGCCGAAAAACCCGAGGAGAAGAAAGACATGCCTGCTATGCCTGCGGGCGGCAGTATGGGCGGCATGGGCGGCGGTATGTACTAAAACGATCGCCTAGTAAGTTAGTTATAAAAGCCTCCTTGCGCGAGCGAGGAGGCTTTTTTTCTGTTTGACAGCAGCGGCGTAGCCGCGTTACATAAAATCGCGCAGCGATTCTATTTCCGGAGAAAATGCCATGGACTACAAAACAACTTTGAACCTTCCTAAAACAGACTTTCCTATGAAGGCAAATCTTGCCAAACGTGAGCCTGAGATTCTCAGGACATGGGAGGCAACAGGGCTTTACGAACAGATCCGGAAGGCATCCAGGGGCGGACCGCGCTTTGTCCTGCATGACGGCCCACCTTATGCCAACGGGCATATCCATATTGGCACGGCTCTTAACAAGATCTTGAAGGACATGACCATCCGATCCCGTCAAATGGATGGATTCGACGCACCTTATGTGCCGGGATGGGATTGCCACGGTCTTCCCATAGAACACCAGGTTGACCAGGAACTGGGGGAAAGAAAAAACACAATGAGCCAGACTGGAGTTCGAAAGCAATGCCGGGCCTACGCCGAAAAATTTATTGCGATTCAAAGGGAAGAGTTCAAAAGACTGGGCGTCATGGGCGAATGGGATAATCCTTATCTTACCATGAGCTACAGCTATGTGGCGACTATCGTTCGGGAATTCGGCAAATTTGCCATTGATGGAAGCCTTTTTAAGAGTAAAAAGCCGATATACTGGTGCAGCGCTTGCAAGACGGCGCTGGCGGAAGCAGAAGTGGAATACGAACCTCGAACTTCTCCGTCCATCTATGTGAAGTTTCCTTTTCTTTCGGACATAAGCGGCGAGATTTCCTCCCTGACGGGGAAGAAAATCTACCTGGTTATATGGACCACAACTCCATGGACTATTCCGGCCAATCTTGCGGTTGCCCTTCATCCTGATTTTCAGTACGTGGCAGCGCAGGTGGACGGCGGCGAGGTTTATATTTTGGCTAAAGGCCTTGTGGAAAGCGCCATGGAGGTTTTCGGGATCAAGAATTATGAGATATTGGCTGAAGTTGATCCCAAGAAGTTGGAGCACGGCATTTGCCGTCATCCCCTTTACGATCGCAAGTCTTTGATCATCTTGGCCGATCACGTGACCTTGGACACGGGAACGGGTTGTGTCCATACTGCCCCGGGGCACGGACGTGAAGACTATGAAGTGGGCCTGGCTTATGACCTGGATATCTACTCTCCTGTGGACGATAATGGCTGCTTTACCGAAGATGTTGACTTTTTTTCCGGCACGTTTGTCTTTCGTGCCAACGACGCGGTTATTGACAGGCTGACGGAAGCGGGAATGCTCATCAACAAGGGGGAAATAGAACACACATATCCGCATTGCTGGCGGTGCAAGAAACCTGTAATTTTCCGTGCTACTGAACAGTGGTTTATCTCCATGGAAAAGATGGGTCTTAGACACAAAGCCCTTAGTTGTATTGACCAGGTCACCTGGATTCCCTCCTGGGGCAGGGATCGCATACATGGCATGATCGAAAACCGTCCGGATTGGTGTATTTCCCGCCAGCGTTCCTGGGGTGTTCCGATCGTGGCTTTTTATTGCAAAAAATGCGGGTCATGTCTCATCACACAGGAGATCATTGATCATGTGGCAAGACTCTTTGAAAAGCACGGAGCTGATGTCTGGTTTGATGCCGAGACCTCTACTCTTCTGCCGGAGGGAACAAAGTGCCCTGAATGCCAGGGAGAAGCATTTGAGAGGGAAAAGGATATCTTGGATGTTTGGTTCGATTCTGGTGTTAGCCACACGGCTGTGCTTGAAAGCAGAGATTATCTGACCTGGCCGGCCGACATGTACCTGGAGGGAAGCGACCAGCATCGTGGATGGTTTCACAGCGCCCTTCTCACCGCAGCGGGCACTCGCGGAAGAGCGCCTTACCAGAGTGTGCTTACTCACGGTTTTGTCGTGGACGGCAATGGCGAAAAAATGTCCAAGTCCAAGGGAAATGTGATTGCACCCAGCGAGATTATCGACAGATACGGTGTCGAGATCCTTCGCTTGTGGGTTGCGGCCTCGGATTACCAGGACGACATAAGGATTTCGGAAAAGATTCTCAAGCAGCTTACGGATGCCTATCGCCGGATTCGCAACACAAGCCGGTTTATCCTGGGGAATCTTGGCGATTTTGATCCTGATACAGATGTCGTTCCATATGCCGATATGCTGGAGATTGATCGATTTGCCCTTCAGCGTCTTCAGGAGTTGGTGAAGCGATCTCGCGCAGCCTATGAGACCTATGAGTTTCACAGTGTGTATCACGGTTTGTACAATTATTGCGTATTGGATTTGAGCGCTTTTTACTTGGATGTCTTGAAAGACAGGCTCTATACGTCGCCACCAGGATCCAGGGCCAGACGCTCGGCTCAGAGTGCACTCAATATCATTGTCGATACTCTGACACGTATCCAGGCGCCCATCCTGGTTTTTACGGCCGAGGATGTGTGGGCGCACATGCCGAAAACGAACGCAAGGCCAGCCAGTGTCCATCTTGCTCCACTGCCGGAGGTCAACGAGTCATTTGTGGATGCCAATCTGGCCGAAAGATGGGAATATCTCCTGGCTCTCAGGGCAGATGTGAGCAAGGCCGTGGAAGAAGCCAGGGGGCAGAAGATGATCGGCCACTCGCTTGATGCCGCGGTTACGCTGAGTTTGCCAAAAGTATTCCTTGAAGCAGTGAAGCCCACGGTTGAAGAACTGCGCGCGATCTTTATTGTCTCAGAGGTGACCATAGTATCCGGTGAACAATTGGACGGCGCTTACCAAAGCACGAGTATGCCCGATCTTTGGATTCGTATCGATCGTGCGGCTGGCGAAAAATGCGAACGTTGCTGGATACATGATCTTTCAGTGGGCGCTGACGAGATGCACAGGACCATTTGTTCGCGCTGCGTAGAAGCTCTGAAGGCTGCCGAAATTTGACGGCTTCGTAAGAAGTCCAACTTCTGCGTTCCGCTACATCGTTCGTCACTGCGGCGTACCATAAGTACGCCTCATTCCTCAGGATTTGCGCGCCTTGAATTTGGAGCTTTTTACTTTGCCGTCTAATTCGGACTTTCGAAGAGACCATCAAATTTGAAACAAAAATATACTACCCTCGTCCTGGTTGCCGGCGTCACAATCTTGGTTGATCAGGTGACCAAGGCAATTGTCATGCGCGCTTTTTCACTTCATGAAACCCTGGAAGTCATCCCTGGTTTTTTTGCGCTAACTCAAATTCGGAATACTGGTGGCGCCTTTGGATTGTTGGCCGGGGAAGCGACACGGTTTCGAACAGTGTTCTTCCTGGTGGTTTCCTGTTTGGCCCTTGGAATTATTCTTTACTCTTACAGGAGACTTGCTTCCACCAAGCCGTGGGTGGCGGTAGCGCTCGCTATGATTTTTGGGGGAGCCTTGGGAAACCTCATTGACCGTCTCCGTTTCGGAGAGGTAATCGATTTTCTTGACTTTTATGTTGGCACAGCACATTGGCCGGCTTTTAACATCGCTGACAGTGCAATCTCGGTGGGAGTCGGCATATTGTGCCTGAACGTACTGTTGCGAAAGATCTGATATGCATCCCGTCCTCTTTCACGTAGGTCCATTTGCCCTCCACACATATGGCGTTTTTGTAGCCATGGCTTTCCTCTCGGCCATAGGCTTGGCGCTCAAAGAAGCGCGGAGGGTTGGTGAAGATGCCGATCAGATCCTGGACCTCTGTTTCTACATTCTTATCGCTGCTATCGCAGGGTCCCGAATACTCTATGTCATGATTGAATGGCCTACCTTTGCAAACGACCCTGTTGAAATCGTCCGCATATGGCACGGGGGACTCATATTTTACGGCGGGTTTTTCGGCGCAGTCATGACAGCGTTGTTGTATGTCAGAAAAAAAGGACTCCCGGTTTGGAAGACCGCTGACATCATAGCGCCCTCTATTGCCTTCGGACAATTTGTGGGGCGTCTTGGGTGCTTTTCTGCCGGGTGTTGCTATGGGAAACCTTCCAGCCTTGCCTGGGCCGTTACCTTTACACATCCCGAGTCCTTGGCGCCCATAGGGATAGCTCTCCATCCAACCCAGCTCTATTCGTCTCTGAACGGCCTTGTGATCTTCGGGCTCCTCACAGGACTAACGCGTGTCAAGAGGTTCCAGGGCCAGATTTTTTGGACGTACGTTTTGCTCTATAGCGTAACCCGATCCATCATTGAGTTTTTTCGAGGAGACGACCGGGGCATACTCCTGGGAGGGATGGTTTCCATATCTCAGTTAATCGGTGTGATCACGGCGGCAATCGCCGTAGCCATGATCATAGTACTAACGAGGCGGAAGCGATGACAAATGACGACCGAGGCTAGTTACAACAATCTATCTGAGATCTTGGCCGAGATCCAAAGAGGCAACGTTGCTCCGGTTTACCTTTTGTACGGTGACGAATTTCTCTACAAATCTGCCTTTAAGCCCCTCTTGGATGCCATAGTCCCACCAAAGGAACAGACCCTCAACTATGAGGCCCTGGACGGGGCAACGGCAAGTATTCATGAGGCCGTTGAACGTCTGAATACATTTCCTCTTCTTCCTTGTTCTAAGGTGATTGCAGTTCATGACACACAGGTATTCTATTCAAAAGTGACCGTTGATGAACTCCTTACGAAATCAAAAGAGGCATTTGAAAAGGAAGACTTAAAGGGGGCTGCCCGGTGTTTCCTTCAGATGCTGAGCGCGACCGGGCTCTCGCTTCAGACTGTGGGCCATGAAGACCTGGAGAAACTCCTGGACAAAGCCTTCGGGGACCGTATCCAGACTGTCAAAACGGGTGCTGGCACGTGGCTTGATCAAGTAGTTGATTATTGCCTTCGGGAACAGATGAAAGCGCCGGCTAATGAGGATGAGGGCGATGTCTTGAGTGATGCTATCATTGCAGGTTTTCCCAAGACCAATCATCTTTTTCTTACTACGGAATTTGTTGACAAGCGCAGGAAGCTGTACAAGGCGATAAAGAAAATCGGAGTGGTCATCGACTGCTCAATCGCTCAAGGGGAACGTGCAGCCGATAAGCGCGAGCAAAAAGAAATCTTGAAAGCCCATATGAAGAAGACTCTGACAGGGGTGGGCAAGACCATGGCGCCTCGCGGTTTTGAGGCCTTGTATGAAAAGACAGGCGCGAGTTTGCGTAGCTTTAGCAGTGAAATGGAAAAGCTGATCGCGTTTGTGGGTGATCGCAATGAGATTCTGGTCGATGATGTTCAACAGGCATCAAACAAATCCAAGCAAGACCCCATCTACGAACTCGCCAATGCAATTGGGGAAAGGAACTCACAAAAGGCGCTCTTCTATATAGATAGCCTCTTGGAAGCCAACTTGTTTCCCCTTCAGATCCTGTCATCTCCAATCAACCAGGTGCGCAAGATGATTCTGGCAAAGGATTTCATTCGGAGTTCGTCAGGAGAAAGCTGGAAGACTGGAATGAATTACGGGACTTTCCAAAGGGCAGTATGGCCGGAACTGGACAAGCGTAAGGGAGATCTTCTAACCGGCAATGCGCATCCTTATGCTGTTTACATGACTCTCGTGCACTCTGAGAACTATAGCTATGAGGAACTTGCCAAGGCTATGGAAACCCTCCTGGATACTGATCTGAGACTCAAGACGAGCGGGCAGGATGCCAAGCTCGTTTTAGAGCATGGCATCCTGCAAGTTTGTGGCATGCCTGTAGACGCATCTACAAACTTTCCAGGTAGGCTAAATCCTTTGTCTGAGAGTTCTTCGTGCCGATGACAAGAATCTGGGTTTTCTTGCCAGGATCGCGCCTCCAGTAGATCCTTCCTCTGTAGCCAAATTCGCATTCAAAGGCCGGTCCAGCCCCTTTTTTGGAAAAGACCTTTCTTTTTACGGATAGTTGGTTGGTATTTTCATTCATGTTGTGGATAAATTCTTCAGCACGGAGTTCCAGATCGCCTTGCAGGTTCACGAACCCTTCTACGGCTCTGGGCTGAATTTCAAGATTCTTGTACAGAGTTTTGAACCGCTTCGTTATGCTATTGATCTGCTTACGTTGTTTCTTGGTTGGGACTTTCTGAGAAGACTCTATCCGTTCCAATTCCTTTGCAAGGCGGCTGACCTCATCTTCTAGTTTTTCTTTAAGGGCAATGTTTTCGTGGAGACTTTTTTCCAGCTTTTCCATTTCTGTCAAAGCCTCATCTTCAGTAGCCTGCACCCTGTCGCTGGCCAAGCCGAGTTCAGCCTGAAGCATATCAATTTCATCCTGTTGAAGCTTTTGTGTATCCGTGACGTCCATCAGACGTTGTTGGGTGGCAGTCAACTTACTGGTTGCAGCTTCAAGAGCTTGCTGGTTCCGAAGGCTTAGCTGCTGGGCTTCCCTGGCGCTTACACGGTAGGCCCGGTAGAGCAGGGAGGCGAAAACAACGATGTAAAAGGCAAGCACACTGTTTGCGAGCAAGGTGTTTCTGGGTATCTGTACGATGACGGAAAGCTCAAGCCCCTGGTTCATAACCTCCAAGTTCTTTTGCGCAACCTGAATCATTTCTGTGGGGCCAGGGGGTCGCTTCTCAAAATGGAGTGCGTCTGAGTCAAATGGATAAAGCGCTTCTTGGCTGGAAGGTGGATAGATCCAACTGCCGGTTCTGGTCTTAACTACGATTTGAGGCAAGAGACCCCATTTCAAAGCGAAAAGTGAAGCAAGATGCCGATCAATGTTTTGTTGGATTTCGTCTTGAATGCCGATACGGCCCTGAAGGAGGGATATTGAGTCGGAAATCAGCACGCCTTGCAACTCAGCAGTCCATTTCTTCTCAAAAAATGTTTCCAATCCCTGGAGGGACAAGATGTAGAGAAGAGGGGGCAAAAGGATGCAAGAAAAAAGAACGCGAAAAGAAAGGTGTTTCAACTGTCAGGCTCCTAAGGCTCCTAAGATTCTGACGCTTTGATTTCTGCGAGGAGATTGCCTGCCGCTTCTCGTTCCGCAAAGGGATGTTCGATTTCAAGCGCAGTATTCAAAGCCTCAACAGCTTGCTCTGCCTCATTGTTTTTCCAGTGGGCCAGGCCCAGGTGATAGAGTATTGTAGGATTCCGTGGCATCTTTTCTGCGGCATCACTCAATTCGGAAATGGCGCTGGCATAAAGGCCTTTGACAATAAAAGCAAGGCCGAGGGTGTCCGCAACACTGGGGTCATCCGGCAAGCGCGCTTTCGCTTTTTTTGCAAGGTTTAAAGCACGATCCGGATCCTGCCCTTGTTGGACAAGCAGCCAGGCCAGGTTGTTGGCGGCAGGTGCGAACTTGGGGTCAATTTCCAAAACCTTTTCATAGGTCTGGCGCGCGTTTGCAGTATTTCCTTCTGCGTCATATATTGCACCCAAAGCCATACGGGCCTGGATGAATTTTGGTCGTTTTTCCAGGATTTCCTGGTACTGGGCGATTGCCTTGGCTGTTTCATTCTTGGCCAGATAAAGACGGGCCAAGGATAGATAAGGAGCTACCAGATCGGAGTTTAGCTCCAGCGCTTTCTTGAAGGCGATCTCACTGTGCCTATAGTCCTTCCGCAAAAACAGGACACTGCCCTTCATTTCAAGGAAGATAGCTGCCAACCTGGGGGTTTTTTCATTCTGCCGGATTTTATCATCCAGCAATGAAACCGCTTTGGCAGTCTGTTCTTGGGCCATGAGCAGGGAGACCTTTGCTGCCAGAGCGCCTATATGATCAGCTTTCAAAGTCAGCACTTTATCCAAGAGCTTCATGGCCTCGCCATAGCGTCGTTCATGGCGGTCCAGTTGGGCCAACTGGTAGTAAGGCGCAGGATTTTCAGGACGTATCTCCGTTGCATGTAAATAGGCATTCCGTGCCTTTTTGAAATCCCGCTTTAAAAGATAGGCGTTAGCCCTTAACACATGAGCTCGGAAGTGTTTAGGATCTCTGGCAAGAACTACCTTGATATGCTCAAGGGCCAAGTCTGCCGCGCGTTCGGCAACAAAAGCTTCAGCCAGGAAGATTCGGGCATTCAGATTGCCGGGATTATATTCCACGGCTTTGAGCAATGCCCCTTTTGCCTTGTTGTGTTCTTTTGAGGCCAGATAGACAAGCCCAAGATAGTAGTACGCACCTGAATGACTTGGATGGTCCCTGACTATGGCTTCAAGAACGTCTGCTGCCTCTGGTAGTTGTTTTTTTCTGAAGAGCAGACGCGCTTTTAACAGACGAGCTCGCAGGTTGCTGTCATCCTTTTTCAGCACTACATCAATAAGCCGTTGCGTTTCTTCCGGTCTGCCACTGTCCATGTACAGAGATGCAATGGCATTTTGAATCTCAAGGTTTTGCGGTTGCAGTTCTTGTGCTTTCTGCATCCACTCGATGGCCTGTTGCCACTTTTTCTGCGACGCATAAAAAGCGCCCATGGTCATCTTCGAACCCACGCGGTCAGGCGACCTTTCAGCCATCTTAAGGTAGGTCTCCTCGGATGCCTTGGAATTGCCCCGACGGAGATAGAAGTTTCCCAATTGACCAAGGAGAGCGATGTCTTCCGGGTTCTTGGCAATGGCGTTTTGAAATTCTCTTAGCGCTTCGTCAAAATCCCCTTGATGCTCATAAAAACGGGCGAGTTCAAGTCTGACGGCAGGGTCCTTCGGGCTGGCAGTTACAGCTTCTGTGAGATAATGTTTGGCCTCAGCAAAACGTCTTTGGCTTCCGGCGATACGTGCAAGTGAGATGTAAGCTCTGACATTCTTTTGGTCCAGGAGCGTCACTTCCTTGAGAACTTCTGCGGCTTTTGAGGGCTTGCCCTCCTGGAGGAGGACACCCATCCTCAAAAACAACGCATCGATGTTTTTCGCCTCTTTTTCTAAGACGAAATCTGCCTTTTCGCCGGCCTCTTGCGTTTTTTTGCCCACAAGATAGAACTGGCCTAGCTTGAGCTGAGCATCCAAATTGTCAGGATCCAGGTCAACTGTCCTGGATAGTTCCCCAAATGCCTGTTTGGGCTGCGCAGTCTTCAGATAGGCCTGGGCAAGATGGTAATGGCCCTGCGCAAATTTTGGTTCAGCCTGGATGGCATTCTTGTACTCAATAATGGCTTTCTTGAATTCCTGCTTTTCAAAATAGTCATCTCCCCTCTTCATGTGCTTTGCCCTTTTCTCGGCAGGGTCGCTGCTGCAGGAGAGGATAGAAAGGATGAAAAGGATGAAAAAAACGGTTTGGCAATAACGGCTGCAAAAAAGCCTCATGTGAACCTCCGTTACGTATTTTTTATTGCAGAACTAAACAAGCAAGCATCTTGCCAAGGTGAACATTATGGTTCTATTTCGCCAGGTGGATTACTCGCGATTTAGTCGGAAAGGGGTTGCAAGATAATGTCTTTCGCCTCAAAGATAGACCTGCACTCAGCGCCGCTGCTGCTATAAAAAAAAGCGTCATCCTGGGTATGCATGCCCACAAGATTTGAACGTCCAAAAACCACATCCGTTTTCACTTTGCCCTTAAGGTCGTATCCGTGGTGGGAAAGTACAACCAGGTCAGGGGCCTGATCCATATGGGGTCCGTGATAAAGCTCCTCTTTGAAGTATATTTTCCTGGCAATTTTCTTCCCATCTTCGAAAGTAAGTTCTTCGAGTCCTTCCATGATCTCCTGCCGCACCCGCTCATAGTCAGCGCGATCGACTGTTCCCAGAGGATATTTTTCTTTAAGATTAACATAGATTCGAGAAGGGTCCATGACAAAAGCCGTGGATCCCGGGCCGATATCCATAATGCTGTCAGGTTCCGCTTTCTGGTATTTCAAGTATCCATTTTCCTCCAGCCAGCGATTCAGGTAAACCTCGGTTTTGATACCTGTAAAACCATGGTCGGAAAGCATATAAAACGTGTTAAGTCCATCCTCCGAACCATCCAAGCCCAGGAATCTATCGTACATACGGCCTACAAATCGATCCACCTCTTCATAGTAATTCAAAAATGCTCGGTGATAGTGATGCTGCCCCTGTTCATAGGCATCCCACAGGAAATGCATCAATCGGTCAGTGCCTGTGACTACTACGATAAGAAGGTCCCAGTCGATTTCCTCCCAGAGTAAATCGACAGCCCCTTCTCGCCCTTTGAGTGTGGCATACAGATCTTCAAACAAGAATTCGTGGTCTTGGCGTGCCTTCATGGTATCGACGTCGATACGGTAGTTCATTTCATTCAAGCGCGGGATGAGAGCCTGTGGGTATACTGCCTTGTTGATGTCAATAGCCACAAATCCGGATATGAGGGCCCCGTCTATTGTGCGTGCAGGATAGGTGGCCGGCATATTGATCACCACGGTCTTTTTGCCCTGTGCAGCAAGGTCTTCCCAGAGCGGGGGCGCCTTGAGATGGGTAAAATTCGGAAAATACATCTTGTAGGTTCCGGGTTCGAAGTCCATGAACCCGAAAATTGCATGTTCACCTGATTGGGCGCCTGTCATGAAAGATGACCAGGAGATTGATGAGATTTCCGGAATACAGACACTTGTTTGGCCAAAGTATCCGTTTGCGAAAATTGAGGCCATGTTCCGGATGTGGCCTTTGCTTTGCAAATCTTTCAGCAAGGTGTAGGGCACTCCATCCAGGCCGACTACAACTGCACGCGGTTTCGCTTTGTTTTTGAGCTTGTCTAAGAAACCCACTTGTTTTTCTCCTTTCTACGTACCGCCAGTTTGAATTTCAATCTCAACTCGCCGATTCGCCGCCCGGCCTGCGCTTGTTGCGTTTGGCTCACGCGGGCTTTCTCCTCCCATGCCGATGGCGCGTATTCTCATAGGGTTAGTTCCCCTTGCCACCAAGTAGCTCTTCACGATATTGGCCCGAAATTCAGAGAGTTTTTTGTTGTAATGGCGTCCCCCCAGTGTGTCCGTGTATCCCTTGACAACAATCTCAATATGGAGATTTTGCGACATAGCTGCAGCAAGCCTGTCAAGATCGGCATATGCCTTTGGCAGGAGTTCATTCGTATCGTAGTTGAAGGGAACAATCAGGTTGAAATCTGCAGAAAATATGGGGGCATCGCTGTTTTTGGCCGGATTTGGTCCGCCTGCATCCGTGATATCTTCTTCTGTGAAGACCCCACCAGCAGGGTTTGGGTCAAGTGTGTCTGTATTGTCCGCTAAGGTTCTGTTTGTGTTGTCGTTGCCGGATGTTCCCGCCTGCCAAGACCTGGCGGGCAGGTCCTGGTGTGTGTCATCACCGGCCAGTTGAGGTAGCATTGTATCACGTGCTTGTGCTGCGGTGACAGTACGATGCATTTGGAGGTGTTCTGATTCCGGCGCTTCGGTCTTCGTGATTTCATTTTTTGTGCTTGTACGTTCCGAGCTGGCGAAAAATCGGCCGTAATAGTCTCTGGCATCCTTGATATAGTCTTTATGTCCGGTAGTTGCCAGATACCAGCAAAAGGCGACAACAAACATTAATCCGGCATAAAAGGCCGGCCTTAATAGGAATTTTTTTCTCTTTCTCGGCATGGTGAGCAGGAGTGGAAGCTGGTTCAGTCTTTTTTCACCCGGCAATGTAAGCTCTTTGGCACATTCTCTTACAACAGTGGGGGTTATCGATTCCAGGTCTCTCACATAGCCTGTCAATAATGCATGGTCGCAGATGATATTGATAAGACGCGGATAGCCATAAGAAAAAGCGTATATCTCACGAATTGATTTTTTTCTGAAGATCTCTTTCTCGGCGCCGGCGATCTTCAAGCGATGCCTGACATATTCTCCCGTCTCAGCCTCAGTTAACGGCTTGATTTGGTACGTAATCGTAATTCGTTGCCGGAGAGCCCTGCACCAATTCTCCATTAACATTTTGTTGAATTCATTCTGGCCTACAAAAAATATGTTCAGAAGTTTTGAGTCTTCCTTTTCTATGTTAGACAGCAGCCGGATTTCCTCAAGCAGCTCCCTGGAAAGTTCTTGTGCTTCATCAATAATCAGCAGGACAGTCTTGTCATTTGAGTGAGCGGTATTCAGAAACCGGGTGAACCTTGAAAGAAAATCGACTTTCTTGCTGAATCTGCCTTCAATTTCAAAGACTTCTGCAAGGAAATTGAAAAACTCCAACCTTTCCAACCTGGGATCCACAACGGTTGCAACGATAGTATCATGGTCAAGTTGATGGAGCAGCGTCTTGATGAGTGTTGTCTTGCCTGTGCCCACGTCACCAGTGAGTAACAGGAAACCCTTTTTGTCAAGAACGCCATATCTGAGTGTTGCAAGGGCCTCTTGGTGTTTTTCGCCGAGCCAGAGGAACCTCGGGTCCGACGTTATCTGAAATGGTTTTTCAAGCAAATTGTAGTGGGATAGATACATGATCTAGCTATGTTACATATAGCCGAGAGATCGCAACTGTGACATAATTTGTTCTTTATCCTGGCCTCTGCCGGCACGTTCAGTGGTATTCTCGAGGTCTTGTTCCCAGGCCGGGATATCGGAGACTTTCGTCGTGGATCCCTTTGCGCCCAAAGATCTATAGCCCTGGTAGTAAAGAGAGCAAAATGGGATACTATGCTTGTGGATGGCATTCCAGATATCTCGTTCCTTGAAATGCAAGATGGCGTGCACCCTGGTGTGGTCCGGATCTTTCCTTGGGCTGAAATAGGCTTCCTCGATCCTTGCTTCTTGCTCATCCCATCGAATAGCTGTGGATAGCGCCTTAACGCGGTTTTCTTCCATGAACACATTCATGGCCACTGTTTTCATGAGGTGATTGCCCACGTACGATTCAGGTTCGAAAGGAAACGAATCTTCGTTGTAGTTCAACCTCTGTATTTCCTGCTGGTTTCTTTCGTTGAGGTCAGCCACTCGAATCAGGTCTCCCACATTTTGTGCCTTTTCGCTCACATCAGTATTTTTTGCAATACACACATTAACATTCCATGCCTTCTTCACTTGATCCACTAGATCCAGTATCTCTTCAAATACGTGGCCTTCATCAATGAACATGGCCCGAGGTACGGGCTGCCCCAGTTCTTCGCACACCTGCTTGTATAGCCACACCATTGTGGTGCTGTCTTTGCCACCCGTCCAAGCCAAGAAGAGCTGGTCTCGGGAAAACATCTTCAGGGCCTCCCTTATGATGTTCTTCGACTTCTCGATGTTTTCTTCCAAGGTCAGGTTCATCAAACGTTCCGTGTCTTCCTGCATGGCAGACACTCCTTTCTCATACTAAGGGCTCTATTTCAGTTCACTAAACCTAGTGCGGCAGGTTTCGTCTGTCGTTCCGCCTTCGGCGGACGTGTCGAAACCGTACCACGATTGCCGAAATCGGCCTGAGGCGGACAACCCCAACCGCCACCGCAACCCGGTCTGTTTCAATTTTAGGCATTTTAAACTTTAGGCATTTTAGGCACTCATGAGTTTGCGAACGTCCGGCCCTCTTCAAGGGGGCAGATCAAGGCCAAGTTCTCTGGGCCCGGATATTTATTTATATCACTTATCGGTCAAATACTCAAGATGCTTCAGATTTTTTGTCTGTACTCAGGCTCATCCAAAATGGGGAACGTGCGTCACCCCCTCGTGGAAGTCTTCCTTGTGTTCAACACTAAAAGTGGTATATATGACACTATCTTGCGAGGCATGATTCAGCGCGTTATCAACAAAATTCGTGTTTTTTTTGCCAGAACATTTTTTTAAGACAACCACGAAAGCACGAAAGTTCGAAGACACGAAAGTTTCATGCAAATTTTCCCTTCGTGCTTTGGTGTCCCTTCGCGTTTTCGTGGTAATGTAGTGTCGTTGGGTTCCGGCTTATCCGGCTTAGATCAATTCCCATGCAACTCAGTATTTTCAAAAGACTAACCATCGGATATCTTGCAATTATGTTATTTGTTGTCTTTCTGGGGGTTTATGTTACCTTGAAACTGAACCAGCTAAGTCGCATCACCCACGCAGTCATATCAGTTGAAAGCACTGGTATCAGACTCACGGAAAACCTCTTGGAGGCCTTGTTTTCTCAAAGGAGTTTTGAAAAGAAGTACCTTATTTCCAGAGACCAGGACTTTTACGAACAATTTTGGAAAATAGAGGAATATTTCTCAAAAGACCTTGAACGACTTGGAAGCCTCATGGATTCGTCTGAAAAAAGGAAATTATTCGCCCAGGCAGAAGAAATGCATGGTCACTACATTTCTATTGTCAAGACAGAATTTGGTTTCACGACCGAAGGTCAGACTTATTCCTATGAAGAACTTCAAGATGAAAAGGAAAGAACTGTTGATGGGATTAACAGGAGGCTGAGAGAGATTATTCAAATGGCCAGAATGGACAGAGACAAGAAATTGCAGGCCTCAAGCCGGATTAGTTCCCGGGTGTCAAGAGTCACGGCCATTACCGCGGCCATAGTCATCGTGATGGGAATTGTCATATCTTTTCTTAACACAAGGAGCATAAATAGTCCTATTCACCTTTTGCGAGAGAAGACCAAGGAAATATCCAAGGGTAAATTCGAAGAGTTGCCCAATATTTCTTCACCCCCGGAAATCAAGGAACTGGTCGACGCGTTTAACTTGATGTGCGAGCGGCTCAAAGAACTGGACGAGATGAAAGCTGATTTTATAAGTCATGTATCCCACGAACTCAGGACACCACTAACTGCCATCAAAGAGGCCTCCAGCATGTTGTTGGAAGGCGTGTTTTTGAGTACGCCGGAAAAACAGAATTCGCTCTTGACGATTATAAGGGAGGAGTGTGAAAGACTCATAAAATCAGTCAACAATATTCTGGATCTATCGTGCATGGAAACAAAGATGATGGATTATTACTTCAGGCAATATCAGCTTGTTCCGGTAATAGAGGAGGTCGCCCTGAAGTTTGCGCCTATTGCCATCAGAAACAAGATCAGCCTTGATTTAAAGCTTTCTCATGATCTGTCTCCCGTTAGCATTGACGAGAACAGGATTGTGCAGGTCATAGAGAACCTGTTGGGAAATGCCCTGAAATATACTTCAGAGGGAGGCAAGGTCATTATTTCTGCTATAGCCAAGAAAAACGAGAAGGGGTATGTTGAAGTCTCAATCTCAGATACCGGCCGTGGAATTCCGGAGGGGGACATGAAACAGATATTTGACAAGTTTAAGAGAATAGATGCGGGAAGGGAAACGGCCGGAGGAACAGGCCTGGGCCTTTCAATCGCAAAACATATCATTGCAGCACATGGAGGCAGAATATGGGTGGAGAGCGAACCAGAAAAGGGAAGTACTTTTTTCTTTACCCTGCCTGTTGCATAGCCCTGCTCCTTGGGATTTGGGGATGTGCTGCCTTGCCAGAATGGGCTAAAACGCCCCTGGCTAAAGGTGAAAGGCGTCTTGCGAGGGCGAGGACCCTTTTTGCCAAGGGAGAATATACGGCCTCTTTAAAAGAGACACATGAGATATTAAGGATGCATCCATACACCCTGGGGGATAAAGCGCTCATGCAGGAGGGTTTGATTTACGCTTGTCCCAAGAATCCCGAGCATGATTACCAGAGTTCCCTGAAGTCCTTTTGCAGATTGCTCAAGGAGTTTCCACGAAGCAAGGAAAGGGCACAGGCAGAGGTTTGGGTGACGCTTCTTCAAGAGATTGTAGACAAAGACATCATGTTTCAGCAAGAAATCCGAAACAAAGAAAGTGGAATTTCTGAATTGACGAAACAAAACAGCCACCTGGAAATGACCCTTAAGAAAGAAACGGCAAAGGTGAAGGAACTGGAAACGGAGGTACAGAGACTAAAGGCCCAGGCGAAGAGATCAGACGTTGAAGTAGAGAAACTAAAGGAGCAGTTGTTGAGACTAAAGGAGATCGACCTGGGGATAGAGAAAAAAAAGAGTCAGGCAAAATGAACAATGTGAGGGAATGAGGATGGATAAAATCTTGGTCTTAGATGATGATCAAAACCTCCTTCAGGTCATAAAGATGAGACTGGAGGCCAACGAGTATCAGGTTGCCACTGCTATTCAGGCGGGAGATGCAGTAGAGATAGCGAAGACTAAAGGGATTGATCTGGCCCTGGTAGACCTTAAACTTGCTGGGAAAAACGGCATTGAGGTCATGGAGGAACTTCATCAAATAAATCCCGAGATGCCCATTATAATCCTTACTGCCTACGGAACGATCAAGAGTGCGGTTGAGGCTATGAAAAGAGGGGCTTACAGCTATTTAAGCAAGCCTTTTGACTATCATGATCTCTTGCTGCAAATAAAAAACGGATTGGAAAAAAGTCGGCTCTCAAAAGAGGTTTCGAGGCTCAGGAATATCGTAGAGGGGACATATAGCTTTAAGAATGTCATTGGCAAAAGCGAAAAGATGAGAAAGGTGTTGGCAGAGGTGGCGCTCGCGGCTGAGAGTGAGTCGAGCGTCTATATCGAGGGGGAAAGCGGCACGGGCAAGGGCTTGATTGCAAAGACCCTGCATGTGGCAAGTTCAAGAAAAAATGGTCCCTTTGTTGCTATTAATTGTGCCACTATCCCTGAAAATCTGCTGGAAAGCGAGCTCTTTGGTTATGAGAAAGGGGCATTCACCGGGGCCACGCGGAGCAAGAAGGGATTTTTTCTCCAGGCCCACAAAGGCACCCTCTTTCTCGATGAAATATCACAAATGCCTGCATTCATGCAGGCCAAGCTGCTCCGGGCATTGGAGGAAAAGGAATTTTATGCCTTGGGGGGAGAAAAACCAGTAAAGGTGGACACGAGGATCATAGCGGCTTCCAATAAGAAAATGAAGGAAGAGGTAAAGATGGGCCACTTTCGAGAAGACCTCTTTTATCGAATACACGTTATTCCCATTGAACTTCCTCCCCTGAGACAGAGAAAAGAAGATATACCACTCTTGGCGGAATATGCTTTAGAGAAAATCACCAGGGAAAATAAGAAGCGTATAAAAGGTTTTTCTCCAGGTGTGCTGCAAAAACTGATGTCCTACGCCTGGCCCGGCAACGTAAGGGAGTTGGAAAATACTGTTGAATGTGCGGTTGCCATGGCAAGGCACGATGTCATCACAGAAGACCTGATCCTTCCCGCACATATGACCGAAGAGGACCAAGCAGGGTCTTCCAAAGAGACAAAACAGGATTTTGAAAAGAACTACGCCATTCATATAACCGAAGGGGACCGAATAAGGCCTTTCAAAGAGGCGAAACAGGGTTTTGAGAAGAACTACGCTATGGAACTACTGGAGCTAACCAATGGCAATATCAGCAGGGCAGCAAAACTGGCAGGAAAATACCGGGCTGATTTCTATGATATCCTGAAAAGATATGATCTGAATCCAGAGGATTTCAGAAACAAATAAGGGAGAGACTCCCCCGCAGGAAAATCCCTTCACGCAAAAAAGTAAATTCCGTATGCATTTCCCTTCATTCGAAGTATCCGCCTGAACCAACCCCAAGGTCATATCGCCCCCAGGTGTGAAAAAACTGCCGCTTCCACAAGTCACCGTGAAAAAATTGCCACCTCAAGGACGCACGAAAAACAAGGCATTTCTAAGGGCTTACACTGTGGTGTCCAATGTATCTTATTGAATAAGCAACAAAATGTCTCCGCTTCACCGTTGAATAGAAGTTTCATCTTTTAGGTTGGCACATGGTTTGCTATATGGTAATGGAATAACAATATATTGAGATGACGCACGATCATCACACTACATATTGGGGGTGTTTCTGTTAACGTGCGTGATTAATCCGTTCGTTTGAAAGATGAAATCTCGATTTGCCCGCTTATTGCCTAAGCGTTTTGTAGTTCTTGTTGCCCTGATTATCGTCATACTTCCAGGCATCCCAAACGCCTATTCGGCTCAGATAACGCTTGCCTGGTCGCCTAACGATGAACCAGACCTGGCTGGCTACAGACTTTTCTGCCGACAGGAGGGTCATAGTTACAATTACGACCTTCCTATCTGGCAAGGGACTGCAACAAGCTGCACCATTGCCGATCTGGATGACGACACCAGATACTGTTTTGTGGTGAGGGCCCTTGATTCCTCACAAAATGAAAGCGGCGACTCTAATGAAGCGTGTTGGCAGTACTCGCCCGCACCTACCACGCTTGAGAGTTTGTCTATTAGCGGGCCGGACTCGGTGAGCGAGGGAAGCACAGGAAGTTATGCGGCCACAGCCCGATTCAGTGATGGGAGCAGTCAG
>JAFGFW010000020.1 GCA_016930875.1 Deltaproteobacteria bacterium
GCGCCATATCACGTTCCGGATGAATAATTTCTGTCGCTCCAACCCTTTTCAATATTTTAGCGTGATCATCATCCAAGGCCTTTGCCAATATTTTTTTTACTCCGATTTCCTGAAGATACAGGCAAATCAAAATGCTGATACTGATTTTTGTACCAGTGGAAACAATAACAGCATCCATATTCTCAAGACCAAGTGACTTGAGCACCTCCTTATCGGTTGCATCCAAAACCATTGCTTCTGTAGAAAAAGGGTCTATCGCTTGTGCTCTGCCTTTGTCGGCGTCAATAGCGAGGACCTCGTTCCCATCTTCAAATAATGCCTTGGTGGCGTGAAAACCGAAATTACCAAGGCCAATAACCGCAAAATGTTTCATAATATGATCTCCAAAATTCTATCCAACCATAAGGTTTTCTTCGGAATATTCCACACCATTTGATGTGGCGGTTCCCACGACGATATAGGCAAACGCCAGCACGCCAACGCGGCCGATTATCATCATAAAAATTATCCAGCATTTGCCCCATATGGTCAGATCCGGCGTCACGCCCATTGAGAGGCCAACCGTGCCAAACGCAGAGACCGTTTCGAATAAATAGGCAAGAAAAGAGCCATGGGAATTTGGCATCACATGCCCACTCGCTGAATCTCCCACAAGGAGCATGAACAACACCAGGCCGATAATCCCGAAGGAAACCAAAATTAGGGAGATGCTGCGTGTCACGGTTTCGTTGGGTATGCTCTTCTTGAATATGTTAACCCGGCGCTTTCTTCTGATCCTACTCGCCGTGAATGCCGCCAGAAGGGCCAACGTTGTCGTTTTGACCCCGCCTCCGCAAGAACCAGGGGAGGCACCGATCTGAATAAGGACCAGGATGACGCATTGCCCAAAAAACGTGAAATAGCTACCGGTATCAACTACGACAAGCCCAGTGACACATACGGCTGAAGTTGCAGTGAAAAATGAATCCACCCAGGGAATCTCGGCATTAATGGTGGAAATCGGCAACTTGAGGATTATGGAGCCTACTATGATTGCCAAGAGAAAACTCGCCAGCACGATGACGGCTGGATGAATCTTGAGTAATCTTGCCCGAAACGTCATGAACTACACCTCGGGTTCAAGTAATACTCACAATGGAGGTGCCCTTGGGTTTCACAGATTTCATGAAGCCTGTGCCCCCCTAATACCATCCGGTCTAGATAGGCCCCACAAACCGTCATCTCGTGCCGTGAATCAATCTTACTGTAATGCAAATAAGGACACAGTATTTCGAGCTGGACATCCACCTGATCTTTGGATTCAGGTTTAATAGTCGTGACGTCGATTGCGGTTTGAGGCTGCTTACCTTTTGCAAGAAACCGTACATATTCAATACCCGCGTTCCTGAGCCGTTCTACTACTGATCTGTGTTTTGAACAAAGCGGCGCAATAACGTCAATGCCCTTGGTGTACTGATTCTGTTTTAGTACACCGCACAGCTCGATAAGAGCATCACGTTCCCGAAGCGCGATATCTCCGAACCGAATAACAACCGCATCAGGGTGCTCGATAATAGCCTGGTTCAAACATTGCACCGGGCTATTGACGAGTATCGCACCGGGTTTTTGAACCATCCCATGCATCTCACCTGATATATCGCATACCAACAATTTCATTTCCTCAGTCCACTTCTTAAGATGTTCCTGTACACCTGTCATTTCGATCCCCTTTTAACCATCAGACCAATATCTTTGCCGATCTTGAGCAGGCTAATGATTACGACTATAAACTCGAGTCTTCCAAGAAACATGGCAAAGATCTCGGCCCAGAGCGCACCGTCAGGCATTTGCGCTGAAGTCACCCCAACAGAAAGTCCAACGGTTCCCAGGGCGGATGCAAATTCGAAAAGAGAATCGCTCAGGTTGTAGCCGTAAGAACACAGAATTATGACGCCCAATCCGTAGGCGGCCATATAAAGGAAAACAAACATCGCTACTTGCCGAAACCTGGCGTCGTCCAAAAAAACACGCCTGTTTCCTTCCCATATCGGGAGTTCCGTGACAGCGGTTCGTGGGATAAGGTGGCGTTTGATATCCCAAAACAATAATTTAAATAGGAGATAGATACGGAACTGCTTGATCCCGCCAGCCGTGGAGCATGTGCCACCACCAATTAACATCAGGCTGATCAGAAGGATCACTCCAAAAGAGTTCCAGTTGCCATAACTGACCGTTGAGAAACCCGTGGTAGTTAACGCCGATACGGTTTCGAATACGGCGACCCGCATCGCTTTTCCAATGTGGGGGTAAAGGGTTTGGCACGTAAAAATAAATACAACTGCGGCGGATAATGGCATGAGGACGGACTGAAGGCGGACTTCACCATTTTTAAACACAAAGCGTAATTTGCCACGCCAAAGGAACCAAGCGGTTACAAAGCTCAGGTTGCCCAGCAGCATGAGCGGCAAGGTGACAGCTTCGACAGAGATTGAGTTCCAATACCCAATACTCTCAGGCCTGGTTGAGAAGCCACCTGTGGATACGGCGGCGAAAGAATGGTTCACGGCATCGAAAAGTGACATTCCCGCTACCCAATAGGCAAGGGAACCAACCATGGCATAAGCGGAATAAATGATTAAAACCAGACGAGCCGACTGCCTAACATGTGGCACAAGCTGATCGCTTCGACCCTCGGCGCTGGAAATACCAACTCCCGTGGAGCCAACGATGGCTGACATCATAATGATGGCCAACCCCGCCCCACCTGCCAGTTGGACGACGCTACGCCAAAACAGGATCATTGGACCCGCGGCAGTGACATCCACAACCGATAATCCGGTAGTTGTCCAACCGCTTACGGACTCGAAAATCGCCCTGGAAAACGGAAGCCCTAGAACAGAGGTAAAGGGCCAGGCAGAGAAGACAATGACCGTAAGCCAGCTTACAAGGACGATAATGCCACCCTCTTGCACCGATAGGGTTGTGTTCGACTCTGACTTGAACAGTCGCCACAAGATTCCTCCCAGAAGGGCGAGGCATCCAGCGGGAAGGCAGAACGATAGAACATTGGCCGACTCTTCCGGGTTCGGTATCAGAATAAGAAGCGGGGTCAACATAACCACGCTGGACAAGAGAAGAATCACGCCTGTCGAAGAGAGGATGGCGGCATAGCGCCTTTTTAGATATTCTTTTTCTCGCAAAACATCTCCTCTGCTACCGTTGTTCCCCGGTCAGTGCCTTCAAAACAGGGCCATGATTTTCCGGTAGAGTGATCAGCACTACACGGTCACCTGTCTGTAGGTCGTTCCCTCCTCGGGGGACCATGGGCTGGTTGTCACGTATGACGACTGCTATTAGAGCGTTTTCAGGGAGATCTATATCCTTGAGCATCTTACCAACCACAGGAGAGTCAGTTCCCAAAACAATTTCGGTCACATTTACCCTGCCTTCTCCCACTGGCAACAAATTGAGAATCTGTTCAAGAGACGCTCGTTGCTCTATCAGGCTGCCAACGATTTGTGTTGTAGAGAAGGCGGAAACACCGAGTTTTTCAAATATCTCAGTATTGTCGGGGTCGTTAGCCAACGCTATGGCTCTTGGCACGTCGAATTTAAGAAAAGCCAACTGGCAAATTACCAGATTATCCTGATCATTGGGGGTGATCGCCAATATAGCGTCGGCCCCCATTGCTCCTGCTTCCTTGAGAATCCCTGCGTCACTTCCGTCCCCACACACGACC